>NZ_JADDYG010000304.1:0-22168 GCF_015163535.1 Vibrio sp. OPT46
ACGCTTGCTGCTCAGTTATATGGTGAGATGAAGTCATTCTTTCCTAATAATGCGGTTGAGTATTTTGTTTCTTACTACGATTACTACCAACCTGAAGCATACGTTCCCACAACAGATACTTTCATTGAAAAGGACGCTTCGGTTAACGCCCACATTGAGCAAATGCGACTGTCTGCCACTAAAGCTTTATTGGAACGGAAAGACGCTATTATAGTTGCTTCGGTTTCAGCTATCTATGGTTTGGGTGATCCGGAATCCTACTTACAAATGATGCTTCATTTGCGACGTGGAGATGTGATTGATCAGCGTGATATGCTTCGTCGCCTAGCGGAGCTCCAATACTCGCGCAATGATGTTGCTTTTGAGCGAGGGCAGTTCCGTGTCCGTGGCGAGGTGATTGATATATTCCCTGCTGAATCAGACCAAGACGCTGTGCGCGTTGAGATGTTTGACGATGAGGTGGATTGCATCAGTGTGTTCGATCCATTGACAGGCGTGGTGAAACAACGAGACTTGCCGCGCTATACCATCTATCCCAAGACGCACTATGTCACGCCAAGAGATCGCATTCTTGAAGCGATTGAAAATATTAAAGTCGAACTAGAAGTGCGCAAAAAGCAGCTTCTAGATAACAACAAGCTACTGGAAGAGCAGCGAATTAGCCAGCGCACTCAATTCGATATCGAAATGATGAATGAGTTGGGCTTTTGCTCCGGTATCGAAAACTATTCTCGTTATCTCAGTGGACGCTCGGAAGGTGAGCCGCCACCAACCCTGTTTGACTACTTACCTCATGATGGCTTGTTGATCATCGATGAATCTCACGTGACAGTACCGCAGATAGGTGCCATGTATAAAGGCGACCGTTCGCGTAAAGAAACGCTGGTGGAGTTTGGTTTCCGGTTACCTTCAGCTTTGGATAATCGTCCACTGAAGTTTGAGGAGTTTGAAGCACTAGCGCCACAAACGATTTTCGTCTCTGCTACGCCCGGAAATTACGAACTAGAAAAATCGGCGGGTGATGTGGCGGATCAAGTCGTTCGTCCTACAGGCTTGCTTGACCCTGAGTTGGAAGTTCGCCCAGTAGCGACCCAAGTCGACGACCTATTGTCTGAGATCCGTATTCGCGCTGCTAAAGATGAACGAGTTCTGGTTACAACACTGACCAAACGAATGGCTGAAGATCTCACCGAATACCTTCACGAACATGATGTTAAGGTACGTTATTTACACTCAGACATTGATACTGTTGAGCGTGTGGAAATTATCCGTGACCTTCGTCTTGGGGAATTTGACGTGCTGGTGGGAATAAACTTATTGAGAGAGGGCCTGGATATGCCAGAGGTCTCGTTAGTTGCAATTTTGGATGCGGATAAAGAGGGCTTCTTGCGGTCTGAACGCTCACTCATTCAGACCATTGGTCGTGCTGCACGAAACATCGAAGGTAAGGCGATTTTATACGCTGACCGAATCACCAACTCAATGAAAAAGGCGATGGATGAAACTAACCGTCGTCGCGAGAAGCAGGAAGCGTACAACGAAGAAATGGGTATTTCGCCACAAGCGCTCAAACGAAATATCAAAGACATCATGGAACTTGGCGATATCACTAAGTCTAAACGCCAGCGTAACACTAAACAGGTACCATTATCGAAAGTGGCGGAGCCTTCGCAAACTTACGAGGCACTGTCCCCTCAGCAGCTAGAAAAAGAAATCAGTCGACTGGAGGCAGCGATGTATCAGCATGCGCAAGATTTAGAATTTGAGTTAGCGGCACAAAAGCGTGACGAGATTGAAAAACTACGAGCGCAGTTCATCGCAAATAGTTGAACAAACTTACCGATTTAACTATCCAAGCATTTTAGGTCGCTTGTAAAAAAAAAGAAGCCAATAGGCAGTCGGGTCTATTGGCTTGTTTTGTGAACATATCGTTCACTAACAACGTCAGTTGGCTAGGTGACCCGAGGGGTCACTATCGTTACAGCATGGTTTGTGCCACTTTTTAAATAATTGATATTATTTTTGAATTTTTTCCTTTGCCCATAATTTAGCTAATGTTATTTGCAAAATGCAAAGCGTAATGCGATTATTGTTTAAAACACAACAAAATAATAGCTAGGTTATGCAACAAAAACCCGAAGGCCCAAAGTCTCGTTACCTTTTAATGGTCGAGGACACCGCATCTGTTGCGGCTCTGTACCGCTCATACCTGACACCGCTTGGCATAGATATCAATATTGTCGGCACAGGTAGGGATGCCATTGAGAGCCTAAATCATCGAATTCCAGATCTTATTTTACTCGATCTCCGTCTGCCAGATATGACGGGGATGGACGTTTTACATGCCGTTAAAAAGAGTCATCCCGACGTACCTATAATTTTTATGACCGCTCACGGTTCTATCGATACCGCTGTCGAGGCCATGCGTCATGGCTCACAAGACTTTCTAATTAAACCGTGTGAAGCGGACCGTTTACGTGTCACGGTTAACAATGCAATTCGTAAAGCGACCAAGCTAAAAAATGAAGCCGATAATCCAGGCAATCAGAGCTATCAGGGGTTTATCGGCAGTAGCCAAACCATGCAGCAGGTTTACCGTACGATAGATTCAGCGGCGAGCAGTAAAGCGAGTATTTTTATCACAGGTGAAAGTGGTACTGGTAAAGAGGTATGTGCCGAGGCTATTCACGCAGCAAGTAAACGTGGTGACAAACCTTTTATTGCAATTAACTGTGCTGCAATTCCAAAAGATTTGATTGAGAGTGAACTGTTTGGTCACGTAAAAGGGGCCTTTACTGGCGCTGCGAATGATCGTCAAGGGGCAGCTGAGTTAGCGGATGGCGGCACACTTTTTCTAGATGAGCTTTGTGAGATGGACTTGGATTTACAAACCAAGTTGCTACGATTTATTCAAACGGGCACATTCCAAAAAGTGGGTTCCTCAAAAATGAAGAGCGTGGATGTGCGCTTTGTTTGTGCCACTAACCGTGATCCCTGGAAAGAGGTACAAGAAGGTCGATTCCGTGAAGATTTGTACTATCGTTTGTATGTCATTCCTTTGCATTTACCGCCTTTACGCGAACGAGGCGAAGATGTTATTGAAATTGCATACTCACTGCTAGGTTACATGTCACACGAAGAAGGAAAAAGCTTCATACGTTTTGCGCCTGATGTCATCGAGCGATTCAACAGCTATGAGTGGCCGGGTAACGTTCGTCAGTTACAAAACGTGCTACGCAATATCGTTGTTCTAAACAACGGTAAAGAGATTACGTTGGACATGTTACCGCCACCGTTGAATCAACCGCTTGACCGTCCGTCGTCTGTGGCTAAATTAATTGAGCCGAAAGCGATGACCGCATCTGAGATTATGCCATTATGGATGACGGAAAAAATGGCAATCGAGCAAGCGATTGAAGCATGTGATGGCAATATTCCTCGAGCGGCGGGATACCTTGATGTCAGTCCGTCGACGATTTACCGCAAGTTACAGGCATGGAACGGCAAGGAAGAGCGGCAAAAAGTATGAGTGTAAATGTATTAAATCAGCAAAAAATAGATGAACTGTCGATGGAAATTGGCAGTGACAACGTACCTGTACTGTTCGATATCTTCCTAGGAGAAATGGATACCTATATCGAGAACTTATCCCAACTACAGGGGGCAGAGCGATTAGCTTACTCAAAAGAAATCAGCCACGCGTTGAAAAGTAGTGCTGCGAGCTTTGGGGCAGATCGCCTTTGTGAACTGGCGATGTCCATAGACAAAAAAGCGAAAGCCGGTGAGTTGACTGCGGAGTCTGAGGAGTTAGAGGTTATGTTCGATCTTTTGCACGAAACTCGAGATGCTTATCGCTCTTGGCGACAGTAACTATTTATTCCTATTAACCATTTTTTCTTAGTAAACATCTGTTCTTACTGGATGCCTGAACTAAAACCCTTCGATGACAGAAGGGTTTTCATTATCAATAAACACCTTAAAAGAGGGCGCTAGCCAGGTAACGTGCTCTTAAATAGAAAGTTGTAGCTGATTTTCAATCGCTAGTTTGAGCTTGTTTCTATCGTGACGCCAGTCTCGGTTAGAGGAGGCGAGTGACTCCGTCACTACATTCCATTGACTTAAGACGTCTTGCTTGGTTTTCTCTGCTAGAACCACGTCTATTTTTCTTCCTTGACAGGCACGTTCACACCATTCTAATTTTTGAGCCATCGTCATTCGTCCCGCTGGGCCGTATTCTGGACTCAGGTTAGCAACAAAAATGACTTTTGCTTTTGTGTTTGCTGCAATCGCTTTGCCGAGTTCAGGCAGCAATAAAGGAGGCATGATACTAGTTAAAAAACTGCCAGGGCCAAGAATAATCGCGTCCGCTTCCGCCAAAGCTGTGATGGCTTCTTTGGTAGCAGGCACTTCTGGTGAAAGATCCAAACGTCGCAAGTCTGCTTTCATTTCGTCGACATTTGTTTCTCCCGTAACCCACTTCCCATCTACGGATAACGCGGAAAGATCCGAAGGGTGTTCGGACATAGGAAGGATGTTAACGTCGACTTTTAACATATTGCGAATCAGATTAATGGCATCTAAAGGTCTGACCGATAAGTTATCGAGTGCAGTAAGCATCAAATTACCAAGATTATGACCATCAAGTTCGCCAGTGCCTTTGAAGCGATATTCAAACATCATAGAACTGATCGAAGGCTCTGTAATGAGCTGATTAATACAGTTACGTGTGTCTCCCCAAGCGATTCCTCCTTGGCAGTGACGAATTCTTCCTGTTGAACCACCATTGTCAGTCGTGGCAACAATCCCAGTTGCATTGCTGCCAAAATCTCGTAATGCGGCCAGCATTCGACCTAAGCCATGACCACCGCCAACAGCGACCACTTTTTTATCTGTGTAGATATTCATTATGTTCTTCTAATAATCTAATAAAAAACGGCTACAATTTATCTTAAGGAGTGTCTTAAAGGTACTCACTTAGCGGTAAATTGTGTCTCTAGAGAGTTTTTTATCACTCAAGTCTGGATTCCATTACAAATATTAAGTATTTTACACCGCAAAGCTATCAGAGATTTCATATCTCTGGTTGCCATAACTCCGAGCTCACTATTGCTAAGTCCTTGGATAAGCGTTTTGAGCCAGTGGCATACTGTCACAAGGGCATGATTGGAAATGGCCATGCCTCCCGTGTTTGGAAAGGTGTTCCGTGGCGCAACAATTCGAAGACAAATTTCATCGTAAGTTTTATTACTTGCGTCTGTCTGTGACCGACGTATGTAATTTCAAATGTACCTATTGCCTTCCTGATGGCTATAAGCCTTCGGGCAATAAAAACTCGTCTTTTTTATCTCTCCCTGAAATCAAACGGGTCGTAAAAGCATTCGCTGATTGTGGCACGTCAAAAGTGCGCATCACTGGTGGTGAGCCTAGCTTACGCAAAGATTTTACCGACATTATCCATTCAGTAGCGGCGACGCCTGGCATTCAAAAAGTTGCAACGACAACCAATGGCTATCGCATGGCAAAACAAGTCGCAGATTGGCGTGAAGCGGGTTTAACCCACATTAATGTCAGTGTGGATAGCCTTGACCCGCGTATGTTTCATCAAATCACAGGTGAAAATAAGTTTACTGAAGTCATGAATGGTATCGAACGTGCGTTCGAGGTCGGTTATGAGCAAGTAAAAGTTAATGTGGTGTTGATGAAAGATCTGAACCATCACGAGCTGCCAGCGTTTCTTAACTGGATAAAAGATCGTCCAATCCAACTGCGTTTCATTGAGTTGATGCAAACGGGTGAGATGGATGAGCTATTTAATAAGCACCATGTATCCGGAGTGGCAATTCGTAACCAGCTAATTGCAAATGGTTGGTTGCTGAAAGTGCGCTCGCATAATGATGGTCCTGCGCAAGTATTTGTTCATCCTGATTACAAGGGTGAAATAGGTCTTATCATGCCTTATGAAAAAGACTTTTGTGAAAGCTGCAACCGACTGCGCGTTTCGGCGATGGGTAAGCTGCACCTATGTCTGTTTGGAGACCACGGTGTAGAATTGCGTGATCTTTTGGAACGTGATGAGCAAGAGAGTGAGCTTATTGAACGTATCCAGGCGCAGTTACAAACCAAGTCGGTAAGCCATTTCTTGCATGATGGCAATACTGGTATGACGCCACACCTCGCGTCTATCGGCGGCTAACTTCATTCAATTTTTAGAGCGAGTTCACTGATAAGCTGGCTCTAACTTTTTCCGAATCGATACCAAGCGTATCAAAGCTAATTAAGAGAATAGGTGAACAAATGGGTCACGCTGAAAGCAAATTCCAACCTGCAAATATTGCCGTTCTAACGGTATCTGACACTCGTACTGAAGAAAACGATACCTCTGGTCGTTACCTTGCTGAACATGCTCAAGAAGCGGGTCACAACGTAGTAGACAAGCAAATTGTTATTGATGACATGTACAAGATCCGCGCGATTGTTTCTCAATGGATTGCTGATGAAAGCGTACAAGCGATCATGATTACTGGCGGTACAGGTTTCACCTCACGTGATAGCACGCCAGAAGCACTTAAGCCTCTATTTGATAAAGAAGTTGAAGGTTTTGGTGAGTTGTTCCGTATGGTGTCGTACGAAGAGATCGGTACGTCTACGATTCAGTCTCGTGCGATTGCTGGTTTTGCTAACCACACCGTGATCTTCGCAATGCCAGGTTCAACTGGTGCGTGCCGCACAGGCTGGACAAAAATTATTAAACAGCAGTTGGATGCAAGTCATCGCCCTTGTAACTTCATGCCACACCTATCTGTATAACCTTTCCTAAAAGCGAAGGAAAAACAATGACCCAATTTACACATATCAATGCTTCTGGCGAAGCAAACATGGTTGACGTGTCAGCAAAAACGGAGACGGTTCGTGAAGCTCGTGCTGAAGCATTTGTTCACATGGCCCCAGAAACACTTCAACTGATTGTCTCTGGCCAGCACCATAAAGGTGATGTATTTGCGACGGCTCGTATTGCTGGTATTCAAGCTGCGAAGAAAACCTGGGATTTGATTCCACTTTGTCATCCGCTACTACTCTCTAAAGTTGAAGTTCAACTGGAAGCTATCGAAACAGAAAACAAAGTTCGCATCGAATCAGTATGTAAACTTGCGGGTAAAACTGGTGTGGAAATGGAAGCGCTCACGGCAGCTTCCGTTGCTGCTCTAACGATTTACGATATGTGTAAAGCAGTACAAAAAGACATGGTCATTGGTCAAGTTCGTCTACTAGAGAAAACGGGTGGTAAATCTGGTCACTTTAAGGTGGAATCATGATTAAAGTACTTTTCTTTGCTCAAACTCGCGAGCTGATTGGCATCGACAGTGTCGAGTTAGACGGGCCGTTTGAAACGGTTGAATCAATTCGTGCACATCTAGTGGAAGAAGGCACTAAGAAAGATGGCAAGTGGGATTTAGCGCTCGAGCCAGGAAAGCTACTTGCTGCAGTGAACCAATCCATCGTCCCTTTGGATACACAAGTAAAAGCAGGTGACGAAGTTGCGTTTTTCCCGCCGGTAACTGGGGGTTAAGATGGATTCTCGTGTATCTGTACAAATTGAAGACTTTTCGGTTGAGCAAGAATATCAACGTCTATCTGAAGGGACGGCTGCCGGCGCTGTCGTTACATTCGTTGGTAAAGTTCGAGATATGAACCTTGGGGATAATGTCATTGGTTTACATCTAGAGCACTATCCGGGGATGACAGAGAAGAGCTTGAGCGACATTTGTGATCAAGCTGAGTCTCGCTGGCCACTATTAGGTGTACGCGTGATTCATCGCGTCGGAGACATGGATAGCGGTGATCAAATTGTATTTGTGGGCGTTTCCAGTGCGCACCGCGGCGCGGCATTTGATGCGTGCGAGTTCATCATGGATTATCTGAAAACCCAAGCTCCATTTTGGAAAAAAGAGCGTACGACGAATGAAGATCGTTGGGTTGAGTCGCGCGACACCGATCATCAAGCTGCACAGCGTTGGGAAAAATAGAACTAACCCGCATTCTAGTGAAAAAAGCTAAGTGCTAATGGTACTTAGCTTTTTTTGTATTTATCTTCATTGTATTGCTCACTTTGTTTCAATATTTCCTATCTTTTGTCTGGTGATATTCTTCACAATAAAAGTTTTTTGCCCAATATATAAACAATTATTTGTTAGACTTGATTTGTCATAAATGTTAAATGATGTGTAAATATCTAGCATAAGATGCTAGTAAATGGTTTAAACTCAGATTAATCGAAAGTTTCGCCTGTTAAATGTCGCTTCTGGTCTTTATTTGGCTGGTGAATGCTTTGGGGTTAGAGTTTACTGCTAGATATGTGTGGTTTAGTCAGCATTATTGGTTTTTTTGCTACATTTTTATGGCAAATTACTTCAATGATTGCTAATGTGTGCCGCAGTCTTTGTAAGGTTTTAGACTTTTGTGCTCAGAAAGTGCACTAAAAAAATCTAAAACTCTGACCGTTCCAGGCCCTTACAAAGAAGTCATGGATGCTAACGAAAAAATTTGGAGTTTTACGCATGTATAAGAATAAAATCACGCGCGCTTTATTTATTGGTGCTGGTCTTTCTCTCGCTCTAGCTGGTTGTGGTGAAAAGCCTGCGGAGAAACAAGCTGCTGAGCCTGCTCCGGCTCCAGCCCCTGAAGCTAAATCTGATTCTAAAGAGCCAAAACTTGCTGCTGTTCAAGAATTGGTGCGTGGTAACGGTACAGAAGTTGCGACAATAGACCCTCATAAATCTCAAGGTGTTCCAGAATCCCACGTGATTCGCGATCTTCTTGAAGGCCTTGTAAACCAAGATGCGGACGGTAACACTATCCCTGGTGTTGCAGAATCTTGGGAAACTGAAGACAACAAAACATACACTTTCCACTTACGTGAAGACGCAAAATGGTCAAACGGTGATCCTGTCACTGCAGGTGATTTCGTTTACAGCTTCCAACGCGCAGTCGATCCAGCAACCGCCTCTCCATATGCTTGGTACATGGAATACACCAAGATGAAGAACGCAAAAGACATTGTTGCGGGTAAAAAAGATAAGAGCGAGTTAGGTGTTAAAGCGGTTGACGATCACACGTTAGTGGTTGAGTTAGATACTGCAGTACCATATTTTGTAATGATGATGGGCCACACGACAGTGAAACCTGTTCATCAAGCAACTGTTGAAAAGTTCGGCGATCAATGGACGAAGCCAGAGAACTTTGTAGGTAACGGTGCTTATGTTGTTGACAACTGGGTTGTAAACGAGCGTTTGGTTCTAAAACGTAACGAACAGTACTGGGACAACGAAAACACGACGCTTGACCAGGTTACTTTCCTACCAATCGAGAACCAAGTAGCGGAAATGAACCGCTTCCTAGCGGGTGAAATCGACTTCACGAACGAGCTGCCTACAGAGCACTTCAAGCGTCTGAAGAAAGAGCACCCACAAGAAGTGTCGGTAACCGGTAACTTATGTACTTACTACTACATCTTCAATACGAAGAAAAAGCCGTTTGATGATGTTCGTGTGCGTAAAGCGATTTCTTATGCGATTGACCGTAACATTGTGACCGATGCGATTTTAGGTCAAGGTCAAAAGCCAGCTTACTTCCTAACACCTGAAATTACGGCAGGTTTCAACCCAGAAATTCCTGCATACGGCAAAATGACGCAAGAAGAGCGTAACGCAGAAGCTGCGCGTCTATTGGAAGAAGCGGGTTACGGCGCAGACAACCCTCTTGAATTTAACCTTCTATACAATACATCAGAGAACCACAAGAAACTTGCGGTTGCACTGGGTTCAATGTGGAAGAAGACACTTGGTCTAGACGTTACGCTAGAAAACCAAGAGTGGAAAACTTACCTATCTACCAAAGATTCTGGCAACTTTGAGGTTGCTCGTGCAGGTTGGTGTGGCGACTACAACGAAGCTTCATCTTTCCTAACGCTGATGATGAGTAATAACACTACTGGTGGTATTCACTACGACAGCAAAGAGTACGATGCGATCATGAACAAAGCATTTGCTTCAACTTCTGACGAAGAGCGCCAAGCACTTTACCTAGAAGCAGAGAAGTTGATGGCAAAAGATATGCCAATCGCACCTATCTACCAGTACGTGAAATCACGTCTACTATCACCGAAAGTTGGTGGCTTCCCAGTAAATAACGCGGAAGACAAGATTTACTCTAAAGATCTCTACATCACAGAGTAATTCGTAACTCGATAGAACTATAAAAATGAGGCCCTACATGTGAGAAATTGCATGTAGCGCCTATCTTTAGTCCAAAAGAATTGGACGACTTCTTTAATTTAACTGTCACAGACTGAAAGAGTGAGTTTATGCTTAAATTCATCGCAAAAAGGATATTTGAGGCGATCCCAACAATGTTGGTTTTGATCACCGTATCTTTCTTTCTTATGCGCTTTGCACCGGGAAACCCTTTCTCGACAGAGCGTCCATTGCCACCCGAAGTAATGGCAAATATCGAAGCTAAATATGGCTTGGATAAACCTGTATTTGAACAATACACCACGTATTTGACCAATGTTATCCAAGGCGATTTCGGACCGTCATTTAAATACCTTGATTACTCAGTAAACGAGCTGATCGCGGTTGCCTTACCTGTTTCGGCTAAAGTGGGCTTCATCGCCTTTATCTTTACTTTGATAATGGGGGTTACCGTCGGTACCATTGCTGCGCTCAAGCAAAATACTTGGATTGATTACACCATTATGTCGACTGCGATGCTTGGTGTCGTAATGCCATCCTTCGTATTAGCGCCTGCGCTTATCTACATATTCTCGCTTCACTGGAATATCTTCCCTGCGGGCGGTTGGCAAGATGGTAGCTGGCAGTATTTAGTGCTTCCTGTTATTGGTATGTCGCTACTGTATGTTGCTACCTTTGCTCGTATTACGCGTGGTTCGATGATCGAAACCCTAAACAGTAACTTTATTCGTACGGCACGTGCTAAAGGTCTAAGTTACCGTTATATCATTATCAAACACGCTCTTAAGCCGGCACTTCTCCCTGTTGTTTCTTACATGGGTCCAGCTTTCGTAGGTATCATCACCGGTTCCGTTGTTATCGAAACCATTTTTGGTCTGCCTGGTATTGGTAAACTATTCGTTAACGCTGCGTTTAACCGTGACTACTCGCTAGTAATGGGGGTAACCATTCTGATTGGTTTCCTATTCATTCTATTCAACGCGATTGTAGATATTTTACTTGCAATGATTGACCCGAAAATTCGCTACTAACAGGGACGTTTGGTTATGTTAACGAAAAAAGAAAACCTAGAAGCGATTGAGAAATTCTCCGAAAACTTGGAGATTGAAGGTCGCAGTCTTTGGCAAGATGCTCGTATCCGTTTCATGCGCAACAAAGCGGCGATGGTGAGCTTATTCCTTCTTGTTCTAATGACGTTGGCCGTTATTATCCTGCCAATGATCGCACCGTACACATTTGATGATACTGACTGGTACGCGATGCACGTTGCACCGAATGCTGACCATTGGTTTGGTACTGACAGCTTAGGCCGTGATTTATACGTGCGTACGCTAATTGGAGGTCGTATTTCGTTGATGGTAGGTGTTATGGGTGCATTTGTAGCGGTACTGATTGGTACGCTCTACGGCGCAGCATCTGGTTTCATCGGCGGTAAAGTTGACCGCGTAATGATGCGTATTCTAGAAATTTTATACGCGGTACCGTTTATGTTCCTGGTGATTGTACTGGTAACATTCTTCGGTCGTAACATCATGCTGATCTTCGTTGCGATTGGTGCTATCGCATGGCTAGATATGGCGCGTATCGTACGTGGTCAGACTCTTAGTCTACGTAGCAAGGAGTTTATCGAAGCGGCACATGTGTGTGGTGTAAGCAACTGGAAAATCATTACTCGTCATATCGTACCTAACGTACTGGGTATTGTAGCGGTATACTCTACGCTGCTTATCCCAAGTATGATTCTAACGGAATCATTCCTATCATTCCTTGGTCTTGGTGTTCAGGAACCAATGACAAGTTGGGGCGCTCTTCTACAAGAAGGTGCACAGACAATGGAAGTAGCAATCTGGCAGCTGGCATTCCCAGCAGTGTTCATGGTTGTGACGCTATTCTGCTTCAACTACGTTGGTGACGGCCTGCGCGATGCGCTGGATCCAAAAGACAGATAATTAAAAGATAAGATTAAGGAAGCAATGATGAGCTTATTAGATGTCAAAGATCTGCGCGTCGAATTCACCACGCAAGATGGTATCGTAACCGCAGTAAACGATTTGAACTTCTCTCTCAACCAAGGCGAAACCTTAGGTATCGTTGGAGAGTCGGGATCAGGTAAATCTCAAACCGTATTCGCAATCATGGGCCTTTTGGCTAAGAACGGTATTATTTCTGGTAGCGCAAAGTTTGAAGGCAAAGAAATCCTAAACTTACCAGAAAAAGAACTGAACAAAGTGCGTGCGGAACAGATCGCAATGATCTTCCAAGACCCAATGACATCACTGAACCCTTACATGAAAGTGAGTGATCAGTTGATGGAAGTGCTTATGCTGCACAAAGGCATGGGCAAAGCGGAAGCATTTGAAGAATCAGTACGCATGCTGGAAGCGGTAAAAATCCCTGAAGCGCGTAAGCGTATCACGATGTACCCGCATGAGTTTTCAGGCGGTATGCGTCAGCGTGTAATGATCGCGATGGCGTTGTTATGTCGTCCTAAACTGCTTATTGCCGATGAGCCAACAACAGCACTTGATGTGACGGTACAAGCACAGATCATGGACTTGTTGAATGAGCTGAAATCTGAGTTCAACACAGCGATCATCATGATCACGCACGACCTTGGTGTGGTTGCAGGTTCGTGTGACAAGGTGCTGGTGATGTATGCAGGCCGTACTATGGAGTACGGCAACGTAAACGAAATTTTCTACAATCCAAGCCATCCTTATGCGGAGGGGCTGCTGAAGGCGATTCCTCGCCTCGATACTGAGGGTGAAATTCTGCCGACCATTCCTGGTAATCCACCAAACTTGCTTCGTCTACCGCCGGGCTGCCCTTATCAAGAGCGCTGTCACCGTGTGATGGATCGTTGTAAGCGCGAGGCGCCAATTCTGACACCATTTGGTGATGGTCGTCAGCGTGCATGTTTTTCTGAATGGGAGGCTTGGAACAAATGAACGCAGTAGACAAAAAACTAATTCTGGACATTTCTGAGCTGAAAGTTCACTTCAGCATTGCCTCAAAGTCGGCATGGCCGTGGTCAAAGCCTTCGAGCCTGAAAGCGGTAGATGGCGTGAACGTTCGACTATACGAAGGGGAAACGCTTGGTGTAGTAGGTGAATCAGGTTGTGGCAAATCGACGTTTGCTCGTGCCATCATTGGTCTGGTTGAAGCTACTGACGGCCAAGTAGTTTGGTTGGGTCAAGACCTTACTAAAATGAAAAGCGTTCAGCGCCGTGAGACGCGTAAAGAAATTCAGATGATTTTCCAAGACCCATTGGCATCGCTGAATCCGCGTATGACTGTTGGTGATATCATTGCTGAACCTCTTGAGACATTCTATCCAGAACTGTCTAAGCAGGAAGTGAAAGATCGCGTTAAAGAGATGATGGCGAAAGTTGGCCTATTACCTAACGTGATTAACCGTTACCCACACGAGTTCTCGGGTGGTCAGTGTCAGCGTATCGGGATAGCGCGTGCGCTTATCCTTAAGCCTAAGATGATCATTTGTGACGAGCCAGTATCGGCGCTTGATGTATCTATTCAAGCTCAGGTGGTTAACCTACTTAAAGAGATTCAAAAAGAGTTAGGGCTTTCTCTGGTATTCATTGCGCATGACTTGTCTGTCGTTAAACACATTTCAGATCGCGTTTTAGTTATGTATTTAGGTAATGCCGTGGAACTTGGCGAGGCCGAGGCTCTGTTTGCTGATCCTAAGCACCCATATACGCGTGCGCTGATGTCTGCGGTTCCGATCCCGGACCCGGATATTGAGCGCAATAAGAAAATCCAAATGCTAGAGGGTGATCTTCCTTCACCTATCAACCCACCGTCGGGTTGTGTATTCCGCACTCGTTGCCCACAAGCAACCGAAGAGTGTGCGAAGACAAAGCCAACCATTTTAGGTAATGACGTTCACGCGGTATCTTGTTTACACGTTAGTGTATAAATTCAGCCTGTGACGGGCTTAAGCGCGACACCTTCATCGGGTCGCGCTTTTTTTATGTGTCTGATTTATACATTCGAATTTCTTGAACATGATGTCCTAAGTTCGATGATTCTCTGTTTGATAGGAAACGCTAATATAGACACAAACAGAACGAGAGGAGAGCAATCATGGGTAAGTTGGTTGAAGGTGTTTGGCAAGATGTCTGGTATGACACAAAATCAAATGGTGGCAAATTTGTGCGCGAAGATGCCGGATTCCGTAACTGGGTTAAAAACGACCCTGATGCGGAGTTTACACCAGAGTCCGGTCGATACCATTTGTATGTCTCTCTTGCTTGTCCGTGGGCACATCGAACCCTCATTTTCCGCAAGCTGAAAGGTTTAGAACCACATATTGATGTCACGGTCGTTTGCCCTGATATGCTCAGCCAAGGTTGGCAAATGGGGCTTCCTGAGCCATTGTTTGGTCACACGCGCATGTATCAAATTTACACGCAGGCCAAACCCGATTACACGGGCCGCGTAACCGTGCCTGTACTTTGGGATAAAAAGACCAATACTATTGTGTCAAACGAGTCGTCAGAGATCATTCGCATGTTCAATTCGGAATTCAATGCGTTAACAGGGAATCACGACGACTACTATCCAGATCATCTAAAACACGTTATTGATGAGTGGAACGATTTTGTTTATCCGAATGTCAACAACGGAGTGTATCGTTGTGGCTTCGCGACTACACAAGAGGCGTATGAAGAAGCGTTTGATTCTTTGTTTAATGCGTTAGATAAAATCGATGCTCACTTAGCGACGCATCGTTACTTAGCAGGGAACACAATTACTGAGGCTGATTGGCGTTTGTTTACGACTCTTATTCGTTTTGATGCGGTGTATGTGGGGCATTTCAAGTGTAACAAGCAGCGCATCGCAGACTACGAAAATATACAAGGCTACTTAAAAGAGTTGTATCAAGTTGAAGGCGTTGAAGACACGACGGATTTCTATCACATTAAACGCCACTACTACTTCAGCCACACTGGGATTAATCCGACGCAAGTTGTACCAAAAGGGCCTGATTTAGACCTAAATACTCCTCATGGAAGAGAAAGGATTGGCTAGTTTGCTGCTTCCATCGCAAATGAAAAAGTACTTAACGGTTAGCAATGCCGTTGAGTACTTTTGTGTCATCTAAATACCGGGAGTAGGAAGTTTACTTTTTCATTCATCGCCACCCTACTTAGCGCGTACGATGTCCATCACTAGCTTTCCGTCCACTTTTACAGGACCGTCCTCTTTAGCGCCGAGCGTATACTCAAACACACCAGTCTTCATGCCACCTTTCTCTCCGTGGACCATTAACATCAGCATATCGCCTGATTCTACTGGTTCCATCAAAATTGCATTTACGTTTTCATTCTTTCCCATTTTTAACGGAGCGTAGCCGATAACAGGACCAGGCTTCATTGATTCGTCTGTTCGGTGGACAACCATCCACCCATTGTCATCAGCATGAGCCATTTCAGCGGTCACCGTTCCTCCGGACATATCTTGATCGACGCCTTTAATACTCGGGGCGGAAAAGCTGAATGAAGAAAAACTAATCAGAAACGCAGCTAAACCAAACTTTATCAGTGATGTATTGATGAAATCCTTCATATATATTCCTTAGCAGTCAATGAGTTTGTGCATTGCAGTAGCTTTTACGTATTTCCTAGCAAAAAAGTTTAGCTAAAACGTAAATAATGTCGATAAATTGAACAGGGACCGTGCTGCTTTGGAGCCAATGCATTTTGGGGAGTGGGTCAATCGGTGTAAGAACAAGCACGAGCAATGTCGATTAGGTATGGGGGGCGATAGGGAGAAAAGCTTTGTGCACCAGTAATTATAGGTTGTGCAGTGATTGGTATAAAAAATAAATAAGTGTTCTGGCCAGCAATAGAAAAAGCCCTCGACGAATCGAGGGCTTTGTATCTATATCCAACTAGATGTAAGAAGCTATTATTTAGCTTCTTGGTCTGCTTGGATAGCTGTTAGAGCGATGGTGTACACGATGTCGTCTACTAGCGCGCCACGAGACAAGTCGTTTACAGGCTTACGCATACCTTGCAGCATTGGACCGATAGATACTAGGTCAGCTGAACGTTGTACCGCTTTGTAAGTTGTGTTACCCGTGTTTAGGTCTGGGAATACAAATACTGTCGCTTTACCTGCAACTGGAGAGTTTGGTGCTTTAGAAGCAGCAACGTTTTCCATAATAGCAGCGTCGTACTGTAGAGGACCGTCAATGATAAGATCAGGACGTTTCTCTTGAGCCAGTTTTGTTGCTTCACGTACTTTATCAACGTCTGCACCCTTACCAGATTCACCAGTAGAGTAAGAGATCATTGCAACGCGTGGTTCGATACCGAATGCTGCTGCAGAGTCGGCAGATTGGATAGCGATTTCAGCAAGCTGTTCAGCAGTTGGATCTGGGTTGATTGCACAGTCACCGTAAACCAGTACTTGATCAGGCAGAAGCATGAAGAATACTGAAGATACGATAGACGCATTTGGTGCCGTCTTGATGATTTGGAACGGAGGAACGATAGTGTTCGCCGTAGTGTGAACAGCACCAGAAACTAGGCCGTCAACTTCGTCGTTCTCAAGCATCATTGTGCCTAGGAATACTGAATCTTGTAGCTTCTCACGAGCCACAACTTCAGTCATGCCTTTCGCACCGCGCAACTCAACTAGGCGAGCAACGTAGTTTTCACGAACAGCATCTGCATCGATGATGGTTACACCAGTACCTAGCTCAACGCCTTGTTGAGCCGCTACGCGACGGATTTCATCTGGGTTACCTAGAAGTACACAGTCTGCAATGCCGCGTTCAGCACAGATTGCCGCTGCTTTAACTGTGCGTGGTTCGTCACCTTCTGGAAGAACGATACGCTTACCTGCTTTACGAGCAAGTTCAGTTAGCTGGTAACGGAACGCTGGTGGGCTTAGACGACGAGACTTCTGAGTGCCTTCAGTCATAGACTCGATCCAGTTACCGTCGATGTGGCCAGCAACGTGTTCGTTGATGAACTCGATACGCTCTTTATCGTCTGCAGGTACTTCGATGCTGAAGCTCTGTAGGTTTAGAGACGTTTGCCAAGTGTTACCTTGTGCTTTGAAGATAGGTAGACCAGTGTCGAATGCTGGTTTACATAGGCCTTCGATTTCGCTAGGGATATCGTAACCGCCAGTTAGCAGTACTGCACCAATATCCACACCGTTCATTGCAGCAAGAGAAGCAGCAACGATAACATCAGGACGGTCTGCAGAAGTAACAAGTAGAGAACCCGGTTTGAAGTGCTCAATCATGTTTGGCAGAGAACGTGCACAGAAAGTGATGCTCTTGATGCGACGAGTGTTGATGTCACCTTCGTTGATGATATCTGCGTTCAGGTGTTTAGCCATGTCGATTGCACGAGTCGCAATCAGATCAATGCTCCATGGCACACAACCTAGTACACGAATTGGAGAAGTGTTGAAAATTTCCATCACTTTCAATTCGTTTTGTTTCGCGCTGTCTGCATCGTCAAAGATTTCAGATAGGTCAGGGCGAGTACGGCCAGCTTCGTCAACAGGAGCGTTTAGCTTGTTGATGATAACACCAGAGATGTTTTTGTTTTTAGTGCCGCCGAAGTTAGAACATGCTACTTCGATACGCTCTTTCAGTTGCGCAGGGTTATCAGTACCTGGAGTCGCAACTAGCACGATTTCTGCACCAAGTGTTGCCGCGATTTCCGCGTTTACTTGGTTTGCAAATGGGTGCTTACGAGTAGGTACAAGACCTTCGATTAGCGTAACGTCTGCGTCTTTGTTGATTTGGTTGTAACGTTCAACAACGGTTTCTAGCAGCTCGTCCATGTTGTCGTTACCGATTAGGCTTTCAGCAACAGACATCGCCATTGGTTCACCGATCTTCATATCGCTGTTACGACCAACGATAGTTGAAGTCAGATCTGGCTGATCACCACCTGAACGTGGCTGACAGATTGGCTTGTAGAAAGAAACTTTAACGCCTTTACGCTCCATAGCGCGAAGAACACCCATGCTAACGCTTGTTAGGCCAACGCCTGCGCTAGTAGGGATAAGCATAATAGTACGAGACATTCGTAGAGTACCTTTAGCTATTTGGGGGATAAAAGCTCAACTCTTATTCCATGAAGCTCGAAGAATAGGAGTTGAGCCCCTAAGAAATTCGTTTGAATGAAAATCTGGCTAGCCGAGTGGCTAGCCAGGAATTCAATTAAAGACCTGTCAGGCGAGCAGTGTCTTCAGCGATGACTAGCTCTTCGTTAGTAGAGATAACCATTGCAGGGATACGGCTGTTTTCAGTCGTGATAACGCCTTCGCCGCCGAAGCGAGCTTTAAGGTTAGCTTCGCTATCTACTTCGATACCGAAGATGCCAAGACGGTTTAGAACCATTTCACGGATAGGGCCAGAGTTCTCGCCGATACCGCCAGTGAAAGTGATTGCGTCTAGACGGCCTTCCATTGAAGCAGTGTAGCCAGCAACGTATTTAGCTAGACGGTGGCAGAACACGTCCATTGCGCGTGTTGCTTCTTCTTTTTGACCGTAGTTGTCTTCAACGAAACGACAGTCAGAAGTCACTTCAGTTAGACCTTGAAGACCAGACTCTTTAGTTAGCATCGTGTTGATTTGATCAACAGAGTAACCTAGAGCGTCGTGTAGGTGGAAGACGATAGCAGGGTCGATGTCGCCACAGCGAGTACCCATTACCAGACCTTCAAGTGGAGTAAGACCCATAGAAGTGTCTACAGATTGACCGTTCTTGATCGCACATACAGATGCGCCGTTACCTAGGTGACAGTTGATGATGTTTACTTCTTCAACTGGTTTGTTTAGTAGGCCTGCAACTTCACGAGTGATGAACAAGTGAGAAGTACCGTGCATGCCGTAACGACGGATACCGTGTTCTTTGTATAGGTTGTATGGAAGAGCGTATAGGTAAGACTCTTCAGGCATAGTTTGGTGGAACGCAGTGTCAAATACAGCAACGTTTTTCAGCTCTGGGAAGTTTTTCTTAGCCGCTTCGATACCGATGATGTGAGCAGGGTTATGAAGAGGTGCAAATGTTGCAGCGTCTTGAATACCTTTTAGAACTTCATCAGTAATTAGTGCAGATTGAGTGAACTGCTCGCCGCCGTGAACGATACGGTGACCGATTGCGCCTAGGTTAGCTTTAAGCTCTGGCTTAGAAGCAAGAATAGTTTCTACCATAAACGCTAGTGCTTCTTCGTGAGCTGCACCATTGCCTAGTTGAGCTTCGTGCTTTCCATCAAGTTTCCACTTGATGCGAGCTTCAGGAAGGTGAAGACACTCAGCAAGACCTGACAAGTGCTCGTCGCCGTTCTCGGCATCAACAACGGCAAATTTAAGAGAAGAACTACCGCAGTTTAAAACTAAAACTAGCTTAGACATGTATGACTACCTGTTATTCGTCTGATAAAAAATCAGTTAAAGAATGAAAAATTAATCACAAGAATAGCCGATACCCAGAAGGCTGCGTACTAATCCTGGTCAAAAATTGTTCTAATTCCATATAAAGAAATAGTGATGAACCCTTCCATCACTATGATGCGATCCGTGCAGATAGATATCTCGGAGTTGCTTAAATTGTAAATAACAGCAACAATGAGATTGAGGGTCTGCAAAGGATAGCGATAATAAGCAATGATAACAAAAAAAATTTGAAAGAATATTAACTTTCATCAATTTTTTGTACCTTCAGTTGAAATGTTCAACTATTTTTTAGTGAGAGAACGGTATGAGTAATAAAGTCGGATTGATCCATAGCCTGAAAGATGGCCAGAATTACATGGAGATCTGGCCGGTTCGTAAAGAGCTAAGCGCCATATTTCCGGAACAGCGTATCATTAAGGCGACTCGCTTTGGCATTAAAGTCATGCCAGCTGTTGCTGCGATCAGCGTACTCACTCAAATGGCATTCAACAATTACCACGCTTTACCTCAATCCATTGTTGTCGCCTTGTTTGCGATTAGCTTGCCACTTCAAGGCATTTGGTGGCTTGGGGCTCGATCCAACACGAAATTGCCGCCTTCTTTGGCCTCTTGGTATCGGGAGTTGCATCAAAAAATTGTGGAAACAGGTTTTGCATTAGAGCCTGTCAAAGCTCGCCCTCGTTACAAAGAGCTTGCGATAATACTGAACCGAGCGTTTCGCCAGCTCGATAAATCGTCATTAGAGCGTTGGTTCTAATTTAAATTGTTTGAAATGGAGTGTGCACTGGCCGCTCCATTTTTGATCCTGCCTCTATTACCTACTTTGACGGTCGTTGATGAAGCGAGCGAAGCTTTGTTTACCAAAGATTCTTTCCGGATGAAGAAGTCCCCCCGATCACAAATGTTACTTTAGTGTTAAATCTTTCTTTTCTTTACTAAGACTTAGTAGTAATAATAAAAACAAGATGCGCAAGAAGTGCACAGTTATATGAACACAACAATACCGCCTTCAAACATTTGAATTCACGAGTCGATACACATATTGAAAGCTCGTGAAACAAGGACGAAGTCACATCAAGGAGTTATGATGAAAACGAAACGTTTACTAGCCACTGCCGTTCTATCAGCTACTGCTATTTTCTCTTCTACCAATGTACTGGCCGCCACTGCAACTGTCGCAGTTTCACAGATTGTCGAACACCCGGCGTTAGACGCGACGCGCCAAGGGTTACTTGATGGTTTGAAAGCGAAAGGCTACGAAGAAGGCAAAAATCTAGAATTTGATTATAAGACCGCACAGGGTAATCCAGCGATTGCGGTGCAAATTGCCCGTCAGTACGTCGGTGAAAATCCTGATGTGTTAGTTGGCATCGCGACACCTTCGGCACAAGCCTTGGTGTCGGCTACTCGCTCTATTCCTGTTGTCTTTACTGCGGTAACAGATCCGGTTGGTGCGAAATTGGTTAAGTCGATGGAACAACCAGGCAAAAACGTAACTGGCCTGTCTGATCTTTCACCCGTTGCTCAGCATGTCGATCTCATCCAAGAAATTCTTCCTCAGGTGAAAAGCATCGGGGTTGTATTTAATCCCGGTGAAGCTAATGCCGTGACTTTAGTTGAATTACTAAAAGAAAGCGCAAAAGCAAAAGGCATACAAGTGGTTGAAGCGACCGCACTAAAAAGTGCTGATGTTCAGTCTGCGACTCAAGCGATTGCAGCGAAATCAGACATTCTTTACGCCCCAACAGACAATACAGTTGCAAGTGCGATTGAAGGAATGATTGTGGCAGCGAATCAAGCGAAGAAACCTGTATTTGGTGGCGCGACGTCGTATGTCGAAAAAGGTGCAATTGCAGGCTTAGGTTTTGACTACTACCAGGTTGGTGTACAAACCGCGGATTACGTGGCGGCGATTCTTGATGGTCAAGAACCAGGCAAGCTGGATGTAAAAGTCGCGACGGGCTCTGACCTTGTAATTAATGAAAGCGCAGCATCTAAGCTCGGTATCAAGCTGCCAAATTCTGTGGTTGAACGTGCGACAAGCATGCAATAAGTAACGCTTTTTGGGGGTTAAGCCTGTCACGTTGGTTGGTAGACGCTTGCCCCAAAATTGATACTCGCCGGATTTCTCGTGTAGAGCATTCTGCTAGAGAAGAAGGGGAGTATACGTTAGAAGTCTTAAGTTCAGGTTGGTATTAGCCAGCCTGAGCATGCAGAAAGGAGCAGTTATGTCTGCATTTGCTTTTTTTGGTGCACTCGAAATTGGCTTGATTTATGGCCTAGTCGCTCTGGGTGTGTATCTTACGTTCCGTGTTCTCGATTTCCCCGATTTGAGTGTGGATGGCAGCTTTCCAATGGGAGCTGCGGTAGCTGCAACGGCGATTGTCGCAGGTATTAATCCTTGGCTTGCGACAATAATGGCGATGATAGCTGGTAGTATGACGGGGTGGGTAACCGCTTTTCT
>NZ_JADDYG010000304.1:22356-41700 GCF_015163535.1 Vibrio sp. OPT46
GCTGAACAGCGACTTTGGTCTTGGTTTACGAGCCACGGGTGTGAATGCGCGTATGGTTTCTGCGCAAGGGGCGAGCACTGGCTTTTATACCTACTTTGGCTTGGCTTTATCCAACGGGTTTGTGGGATTCGCAGGCGCGTTGTTTGCACAAACGAACAGCTTTGCGGATGTGACCTCTGGCGTGGGCACCATTGTCGTTGGTTTGGCAGCTGTGATTTTGGGGCAGACCCTTATTCCCGGGCGCAAGATTTGGGTTGCGGTATTTGCGGTCATCATCGGTTCGGTACTTTATCGCCTTGCAGTGGCTTTCGCTTTGAGCTCTGGCATGTTTGGTTTACAAGCTTCAGACCTCAACCTGGTTACCGCAGTATTGGTGGCTGTGGCGCTTATTGCTCCAAAGCTAAAACAGAGCATAAGAGCGAAACAACGCGTTACTGATGCTAAACAAGCGGCATCAAAAAATGGTTCTGGGGAGGCATTATGATCGAACTAAATAATATTCAGGTCACGTTCAACCCTGGGACGATTTTGGAAAATCGTGCATTGAAAGGCGTCTCTTTAGAGGTTCCAGAGCATCAATTTCTTACCGTGATTGGTTCTAATGGCGCAGGAAAATCGACGTTGCTTGGTGCGGTGACAGGTGAGACGCCGATGATAGGTGGTCAGGTTATCATTGACGGCAAAGACGTCACCAAGCAGACGGTAGCCCAACGTGCGACGCAATGTGCCCGAGTGTTTCAAGATCCATTGGCCGGGACTTGTGGCGAACTGACGATAGAAGAGAACATGGCTCTAGCGCACATGCGTGGTAAAAAACGCAGCTGGGGGTTGGCGCTCTCTACTAAACGTCGCAAGCTGTTCCAAGAGCGAATTAGCATCCTCGGTCTTGGTTTAGAAGACCGCTTGGGCGATAGCATTGGGTTGCTGTCTGGTGGGCAACGACAAGCCGTTAGCCTTGTGATGGCGACGTTATCGGAGAGTAAGCTGTTATTGCTTGATGAACACACGGCAGCGCTTGATCCTCGTATGGCGGCGTTTGTTATCGACTTAACTAAACGTATTGTCGATGAGTTCGATTTAACCGTGATGATGGTGACGCATTCGATGAAAGACGCATTAGCATGTGGCGATAGGACCGTAATGCTTCACCAAGGTGAAATTGTGCTTGATGTGGCTGGAGAGCAGCGCGCTAACATGCAAGTACCAGACTTGTTGGATATGTTCTCTAAAGTGCGTGGTGAAGAGCTTGCAGATGACAGTCTCTTGTTGAACTAAGCGGTATCCGACAAGTCACTACGCCTACTAAGTGTGATCCTCCTTGGGAAAATTGGCTGATATGTCAACTCGCAGGGAGGATTTCTTGTCTCTAATTCTTCAATAACATAGTGGCATATCCGATGACGAGGAGTGCCCATAATGAACCTGCCATTTATTTTTCATAGTCAAACTATTGATGGTTTAGCTTTTAATGACGAGCAAGTTACAGTCAGACTGAAAACCGAGACATTGGATTTTGATTCCGTCTATGTGCGTATTGAGCCGGACAACGAAGAATATCTGGTCGACATGGCTCAAGTAGGAACGGCTGGTGAATTATTACTATGGGAGGCATCGTTTCGACCAAATCAAGATCGAGATGTCACACATTATGTGTTTAAGCTCCTCAAAGACGGACAGCAATACTGGCTCGATGCACGAGGCGTACAAAAGCGTATTCCACCCAAAGAGTTCCACTTTAAGTTGAATGTAGAGCATCAACCACCAAGCTGGGTCCAAGAGCAAGTTTTCTATCAAATCTTTCCTGACCGTTTTTCTGCTAGTAAAAGTGAGTCTGATATTCGCCACGCTTATGCTCAGTATGATTCTGCATCGGTCGTCAAGGCGTGGGGAGACGCGGTAGGCTCTCACCAAAATACCGGGGCACGTGAATTCTTTGGCGGCGACCTCAAAGGTGTAGAACAAAAGTTGGACTATCTTGAACAGCTCGGCGTTACTGCGCTTTATTTCAACCCGATCTTTTCTTCACCAAGTAATCATAAATACGACACCACCGATTACTTCACTGTTGACCCTATGCTCGGCACCAACGATCAGTTTGCTGAACTGTGTGAGAAAATCCGTGGTAAGAATATGAAGATTGTCTTAGACGCGGTGTTTAACCACACGTCAGTGCATCATCCTTGGTTTGATATCCAACAAAAAGGAGAAGGAGCGTATGGCAATCCGCAGTCAAAGTTCCGTGATTACTACTTTTTCGAAGGTGAAACCAATCACTACATTGGTTGGAAAGGCATTGGTAACTTACCGGTTCTGAACTTTGAAAATGAACAGGTGCGCGACTACATCTACCAAAGTGAAGATTCTGTCATCAAGTATTGGCTGAAGCCACCGTACTTGGTTGATGGCTGGCGGTTTGATGTAATCCATATGCTTGGCGAAGGGGACGGCGCGAAAAACAATGCTCATTATGTGGCAGCGTTTCGTAATGCGACTAAGTCAGTAAACCCGAATGCTTATGTGTTAGGTGAGCACTTTTTTGAAGCAACGCAGTGGTTGCAAGGTGATCAAGAGGATGGGGCGATGAACTACTACGGTTTTGCTCATCCAGTCCGAGCTTTTATCGCACGACAAGATATTATGTACGATCCAATCAACATTGATGGTTTGGAGTTTAAAGCATGGTTGGACGAAGCCAGAGCAAAAATCCCATTTTCTAATCAGCTATCGCAGCTAAATCAACTCGATAGTCACGATACTGCTCGGTTTATCACACTGGTTGATGGTGATAAGCGTAAAATGAACATCGCGCTAGCAATGCTTATGACTTACGTTGGCACGCCTTGTCTTTACTACGGGAGTGAAGTCGGTCTAGAAGGAGGTCTAGACCCGGATAATCGTCGCTGTTTTCCTTGGAATGAAATCGAAAGTTCACAATGGCTATCGCTTTACCAACAATGGATCAAGATACGTAAACAATGTAAGCCTTTACAGTCGGGCTGTATTCAATGGCTGCATTGCACTAACAACCAGTTGGCGTACGCACGTGTACTGGGTCGTGAAGCAGTCGTTGTTATGATTAATCTCAGTGGTAATGAATGTTCAATCGATTTACCTATGTGGCAACTGGGCTTGGAGGTTAGCCAAGTTATATCGTTGTTAGATGACACAGAACAGGTTGATTATAAAGGTCATATCTCTGTCAATATGTCGGCACAGAGCTGCAAATTATGGCGACTAAAGTGACACCACACTCTATATTGATTAAACTCCTTTAATATATAAACGGTCTCAAACAGCGCGCACACATTTGTTTGGTCTCTTGTTATCTGGTGCTGCATTGCATGCGTCACCAGATAACGAGTATCAATTTAATAGCAGTCATAAGAGACTATTGACCTTTCATATGCATGGTACTCAATGGTAAACCAAAGGCGATTTAGCCTCTCATTTGTCATCTTTTTTCCTCTGGCGTTATTTGTAGTGGTTTTACTCGTGACAACGAAAAATTACTATGATGCGGTTAACCGCTATATCGATTCTGAGTATTCGCGTATCGAGCGTGCAATGTCTCGCGGTATTAAAGTACTCACGGCTTTAGATTACAGCTTCACCAACTATACCAATTACGCTAACCCACTGTTTGAAGAACATAATTCTTTAGTCAAAGAAGGGCTTTGTTATCTTTGGCCTATAGATGTGTTATTACTCGAAAGTGTTTATAGTGAAGGGTTACCTGCGGTTGACCTTGATTATATGATCGTAGGGGACGAAAGCTTATGTCAGCAAGGTTCAACGATTAACCAGTTAGCTGAACAAAAGGCGGGTTTTGCGCCGTCATTGTCATTTCTGCACGATATTGAATCGCACATTGTTGGAATCCATTACATTGACAAGCGCGGTTACGTTATCTCCTCCCCCGATACCTACGCAAAAAATTTCACAAGAGAGCTTTTGTCAACGCTAAAAGCCCGACCTTTTTGGCAAAAAACCGCGCAAGATAAAGTGAACATTACCTTGGCTGGACCAGGGCCTGTGTTGGACTCGATGGAAGGTCAAGTCATTAGTATGACGGTACCCGTCTATGAGAAAGGAGAACATCAAGGTGTTTTGTCTATTGATTTTGACATCAATACGCTCATGGCTTCGTCGCTAGGTCTTGTTGGTCAGTTTCATTTGGTTTCCAATTTACAATCCATTCCTTCAAACAGTACACGAATCAAACCAGTCGAATTAGAGCGATTGAGTGCGAATCACAGCATGTACTACGAGTACAACCTTTGGGATGAAGCTAAGAACCTAGCGGTTTTTGAAAAATACAGCCTTATTGTCGCACTATTTATTTACGTGCTGAGTACCGTCGTCTTGTTCTATGTGAATATGCATAGCGAGCGACGTTACTTTAAAGAACTGGCAGCAAGAGACCCAATGACCAGCTTATTGAATCGTCGAGGTATGCAAACCGTGTGGCGTAATAAGATGACAAAAAAACAGGTTGCTTTGGCAGTGTTCGATATTGATAACTTCAAGAAGATCAACGACACCTATGGTCATGATGTCGGTGATTCTGCAATTCAGCTTGTTGCAAAATGTATACGTGAAAATATTCGCCATACCGATGTTGCCTCAAGGTTTGGTGGCGAAGAATTCGTTTTAGCGATTTATGACGAAGATTCAGAAGGCATTAAACTCATTTTAGACAGAGTAAAAAAAGCCATAGATGAGCGCTCGATACGCGTAACGAAAGAAGGCTTTACGATCTCTGGCGGTGTGGTGTTTAGTAAAGAGAGCCGAGTAGAAAACTTTGATGAATTGTTTAAAGCGGCGGATGAAAAGTTATATCAAGCCAAAAGTACCGGCAAAAATAAGATCTGTTACTAGGATTTAGGTACAAAAAAGGACGAGATATTCGTCCTTTTTGTGTTCGGGAATTATGCAACCTGAGAGTTTAAGTCATCGCGGTAGCGTTGAATATGCTCAACAATTGGTGCGGCTTTGTTGAACGTTCTGATTTCTCTAAATAGGTCTTTTGCTTCAGGATAAGCCTGACGTAAGTAAGAGAACCATTGTTTTACGCGGTTTGGGTAATACAAGCCTTTATCGCCTTTCATCTCAAACTTGGAATAATAGATGAGCAACTCAACCACCTCGGGCCATGACATTGGCTGGTGGTTATGTTTTACCATATTGCCTAAGTTAGGGATATTGAAAGCGCCTCGGCACACCATCAAAGAGTTAACGCCAGTCGTTTCAATGCAACGTTGACCGTCTTCATAATTCCAAATTTCACCATTCGCTATCAGTGGGATATCGAAACGTTCGCGAATTTGGTTGATGTAATCCCATTTTATCTCAGAAGCTTTATAACCACCTTGTTTAGTACGTGCGTGTACGGTCAATTCATTTGCGCCAGCAGACTGAATGGCATCGACAATTTCAAAGCAATCTTCAGGGTTCTCCCAGCCAAGACGAATTTTTGCAGTTACGGGAATGGCTTCTGGAACGGCTTCTCGACAAGCTTTAACAACACGGTGAATGAGCTCTGGATGTTGGAGTAGCGCTGCTCCACCTTTACTTTTGTTGACCATTTTGGCTGGGCAACCAAAGTTTATATCAATACCTCTGGCGCCAAGATTTGCCGCTTTAATTGCGTTCTCAGCCATCCAGTTTGGTTCTTGTCCCAACAATTGCACATGTACTGGCACACCAGATGCAGTCTGAGAACCTTGCAACAGCTCCGGGCATAAACGGTGAAATACATGATCGGGTAATAGCTGGTCGATTACGCGAACAAACTCCGTAACACACAGGTCATAGTCGTTTATCTCGGTCAGGATTTGGCGCATCAAATGATCTAAAACGCCTTCCATTGGGCCTAGTACAACTCGCATAGCTTGCCTAATACAGTTTGGTGGTAAAAAGGAGGGCGATTGTAGCGATGTAAGTTAAGTTTGTCATTAAAAGAGTCGAAGCGCCCAATGCAGTCAAACACACAACGTTAGGTTACGTGCTTTTGAGCTCTGAGGTATAATGCCGCCAAATTTATGGGAAATCAGATGTCATGCAATACACATTGATTGAAAAAGGTGAAGTTCACGTCGATGAATCTTGCCTATTTATCGAAGGCGCAGTGTTAGCTGCGAATCTGACGACAAAACCACTCGCTCCTGAAAAGTGGTTAGAGCCGCTATTAGGTGAGGGATTCAAAGCGATTCAACCAGCTGTGGAAGAGCAAATTCACAAGCAGCATAACCGAATTCAACGAAACGAATATTCCGTGCTAGAGCTAACAGGCAAAGAACCTGAACAACTTGCTGATTTTGCCGAAGGCTTTATGTCTGTTTGGCCAATGATTGAAGAACAATGGCAAGACGTTGAGCTCAATGATGGGTTACAGCGTATGCTGCAAGCATTACTGACCACTTTGATGCTGGCTATCGATGAGCCAGCAACGCAGCAACAGATGCGCGACGCAGGTATTGAAACGCCACCGGCCCTGACAGATTTAGTCGATCAGCTTGATTTAATGGTCGGTGAAGTCGCGCTGGGCGCGGATGAGTTGATGGTAGGCAATAAAGCTCAAAGCCTAAACCCATTCAAAGGTATCGGGCGCAATGATCCCTGTCCTTGTGAGAGCGGAAAAAAATTCAAGCAGTGCTGTGGTCAATCACGCGGCTAAATCGAATCGCCGCGCTATCCACTTAACAAAAAGCCGACCAGATGGTCGGCTTTTTGTTAATTTTTACGCGTCAGTAGGATTAACGAATTGGATTAACGCGTTTTGCAGGGAAGAATTGTGCAATTACAATTAATGCCAAAGCGATTAAATTGCCTGCAAAAATTACGACTAACCATTGTGGCATTGATAAATCAAGGAACTGCCATACAACCTTAGAGCAATCACCATATGCTTCAAACATCCAAGGAACCCACTGATTGAGCGGAGCCCAGCTAGGGAATGTGACGAATAAATCGCAAGTCGCGAATGGTGATGGATTAAACTGGTAGTCAACGTGCTGCATCGCAAGTAACAAACCCTTGTAAGCACTTAATCCCCAGCCTATCAAACCTAGCCAGCGGAAAATTGGGTTCTTGGGTGCCAATATACCAACCATTGCAGCGACGCCCACTCCCATCATCGCGACTCTTTCATAAATACACATGACACATGGTGCAAGCATCATGACGTGCTGAAAATAGAGGGCACATGCTTCAAAGAAAACGACGAATAGCAGAAGCAGTAGCCACGATAAACGTCCCTTTGAAAACTGGTTAAGTGAATTTAAAATAGTCACGTTTTTGTTCCTGTCTGAAATAGAAAAAGCTCTGAATACTCAGAGCTTTTTATCGTGGATAAGTTTCCTAATCAACTCAAATTTTAGTGACCACCGGATACTACGGGAGTCAGATCACCACTATGAGGTAAAATCCAACCAGCTTCGTAGAAAGAAGCTGTTGCAGGCTCTAGGAAGAACATGATTCCCATTAGACCGACAATCGCAAGAACGACGGTGTAAGGCAGCGCCATGATAACCATTCGACCGTAAGACAGACGAATTAATGGAGCGAGAGCCGATGTGAGTAAGAATAGGAATGCCGCTTGACCGTTTGGCGTTGCAACAGAAGGCAGGTTAGTACCAGTATTGATTGCCACCGCCAGTAAGTCGAACTGATCACGAGTAATGAGGCCCTCAATGAGTGCAGTTTTTACTTCATTGATGTAAACCGTACCAACGAACACGTTATCCGACACCATAGATAACAAGCCATTCGCCACATAGAACAGAGCTAGCTGAGTACCTTTATCTTCAACGGCAAGCACCGCATCGATGACTGGTTTAAACAGCTCTTGATCAATGATTACAGCAACGATCGAGAAAAATACAGCAAGCAGTGCAGTGAAGGGCAGGGCCTCTTCAAACGCTTTCCCCATGGAGTGCTCTTCAATGACACCAGTAAATGCGGTCGCTAAAATGATCACAGAAAGGCCAATTAAGCCGACAGCCGCTAAGTGCAAAGCGAGTGCAACGATCAACCAAACCGCAATAAGACCTTGAACCCAGAGTTTTGCGACATCTTGATTTGTTCGCGTTTTACGCTCTTCACGGTCAAAATCGACGAGGATCTGACGAACGTTATTAGGAAGCTTCGCGCCATAGCCAAACACTTTAAGCTTTTCAACTAAAGCACAAGTGATGAGACCACAGAAAAATACAGGTAGTGTCACTGGAGACATACGGATTAGGAATTCACCAAATAACCAACCCGCTTGGTCTGCAATAATTAAGTTTTGAGGTTCACCAACCATCGTGGTTACACCACCTAGGGCAGTACCTACACCAGCATGCATCAACAAAGAGCGCAAAAACGCACGATAGTTTTCTAAGTCATCACGCGTTAGTTCAGTGATCGTGTCATCTTGTGTATGGTCATGGTCACCTATAGGGTTACCAGACGCCACTTTGTGATAGATAGAATAAAAGCCGATCGCCACGCTGATAACAACGGCGATAACCGTCAAGGCATCCAAAAATGCAGACAAAAATGCAGCAGCAAAGCAGAACGCGAGTGATAGTAGGGTTTTAGAGCGAATGCCAAGTAAAATTTTGGTAAAAATGAACAGCAATAGCTGCTTCATGAAGTAGATGCCCGCAACCATAAATACCAGAAGTAGCAGTACTTCGATATTTGCTACTAATTCGTGCTTAACTTGCGCAGGGCTAGTCATGCCGATAGCAATGGCTTCAATAGCAAGTAAACCGCCAGGTTGTAATGGGTAGCATTTTAATGCCATTGCTAGCGTGAAAATAAATTCAGCGACCAACAACCATCCAGCTACAAATGGGTTTATTAGGAAGAATACAATCGGGTTAATTATTAAGAAGGCTATAATGGCAACTTTGTACCAATCAGGCGCTTTACCAAGGAAGTTCTTGATAAAAGCGTTTCCGAGCGATATCGGCATGATAATTCTCTTTATAACAAAATTATGAATAGACACTACAATAGTGCTTAAGTATCTGTTTGTTAGACTTATTAACTAGTCTTTAAAAACAATAACTTAGTAAAACAACAATCCTTTGTTTATTGTAGTCTTGCCAAGTTACTTCCCCTGAACTCAAGCACCGCTCACTTTCGACCGCAAACTCTACACTCAGGCATTTATTAGTCAATAACAAAACGTGATGCTACCGACTAAAATGACTTTTTAAATGTAATAACGCGATCAAAACGGCGTTACTATACCATGAAAGTCTTAAAAAAATCCTCTTGGATTTTAAATGACGGTCAGTGACGAGAAAAGGCAAATTAAGAAAGAATATTAACTGTGATATACAAAGTAATTTTTCATATTTTGAATATAAAAATGTGACACGGTTGTCTTTATTTCTCCGAGATTTGTGAGCTGTTTAATTAAATAAAAATTCATATTTTACTGCTTTCGCTCGCATGTTAGAGCCTCTTAAATTGACACAACATATAGAGTATTAACTCTATGTTATGGAGTCGTTTCCACTATTGATCGTAAATTTTCTCAAACCGCTAAGTAGTGGTATGATGAGTAGTATCGACCCTCAGAAATCAATATTGGATAAAAAGTAGAATGGTCATAAAGGCGAAAAGCCCTGCGGGATTCGCAGAAAAATATATTATCGAGAGCATTTGGAACGGCCGTTTTCCTCCAGGCTCAATTTTACCTGCTGAGCGCGAGCTGTCCGAACTGATTGGTGTTACTCGAACGACTTTAAGAGAGGTTCTTCAACGACTAGCCCGTGACGGATGGTTAACTATCCAGCACGGCAAACCTACGAAAGTTAACCAATTTATGGAGACCTCTGGCCTGCATATTTTGGATACTTTAATGACGCTAGACGTTGATAATGCGACAAACATTGTAGAAGATCTGCTTGCGGCACGTACCAACATCAGTCCTATCTTTATGCGCTATGCATTTAAAGCGAACAAAGAGAGCTCTGAGCGTACAATTAAGAACGTAATCGAATCTTGTGAAGCTTTAATGAATGCGGCTTCCTGGGACGAATTCATCGCTTCTTCGCCGTATGCTGAAAAAGTTCTGCAGAATGTTAAAGAAGATAACGAGAAAGATGAAGCGAAGCGTCAAGAAATCTTGATTGCTAAAACGTTCAACTTTTACGATTATATGCTTTTCCAGCGCCTAGCATTCCATTCAGGAAATCAAATTTACGGTTTGATCTTTAATGGTTTGAAGAAGCTCTACGATCGTGTCGGTAGCTACTACTTCTCAAATCCAGCTTCTCGTGAGCTAGCTCTGAAGTTTTACCATCAATTGCTCGAAACTTGTGAAAGTGGCCAGCGTGAGCAACTACCAGTAGTGATTCGTCATTATGGTATGGAAAGTGCGTTGATCTGGAACGAAATGAAAAAGCAATTACCAACGAACTTCACGGAAGACGACAGCTAAGCGCTGACAAGTTGAATAAACGAAAACCGCAGTGCCTTAGGCCTGCGGTTTTTTTGTTTTTATTTATAAGTCGGCGACGAACCAAGCACCAATAATAAGGTATGGAACGTTTATCCTGCTAGTGAGAGTCTGGGTAACGGTAGATATAATGACTCTACGACATCTGAAAGGACATGGTCGTAAGTATTGAAGATGGTCAATGACAAGTCCGATGTGACGCCATAAAGCTCTGCTTCTGTTAAGTCGACATGACTCCCTGTCACGTATTCATTTAGCGTCTGTATTGAGCGCGTGGAAGCAGGAGAGGTAATGCTAAGTGGAGCGATAACCGCTAGTTGGTTTAGCTTACGCATCATGACCGATGCATAATTTTTGAAACGCTCATTTCCGCCTTGCTCTCCTAAATCTTGAATGCTGATTCGTAACTGAGTCAGGGTCTCCAAGCTATCCATAATGTTTTGCCAGTTCATGTGATACTCATTATGCAAGTCATCTCTTTGCTCAACCGCTAGCCATGCGATGGTTACTTCATCCATCAAAAACAAGCAATGACGAATTAACTTACCATGCTCCATCTGGTTTCTTGCAACACTATGGTCATTCCATTGTTCAAGTAGTTTCCCTACTTTAATCTGTAATACGCGATACATGGGTTTGTTTTCAAACCGTGATGTTTCGACTAAAAGATGCAGCTTGTTAGTCAGAGCATCATGAAGAGCGTCCAATTTTTGTTGATCGTTTTGTTGGAATTGAAGCGAGTAGTGAGTAGCAGCTCGGTGGTGTCTCAGAAGGTGAACAACATCTCGCAACAATGTTAACAGCTGATATTTGCGCGCATGTTGCTGCTCTCGTTTAGAAGATAAGTGATATATTCCGGCTAAAATAGCGATGGACAATAGTGTGGAAATCAAAACAAACATAACCAACTCCTTGTTAGTGTTTGGACCTAACAAGGAAGATTGCAGTTTTGATGCCAAACAAAAACTCAATTTAAACAATTGGTTATATTGAATGTTCTTTTTGAATGGTCGTTGTTGGTGCATGGATTCACCAAATTTGTGAACATGTTTGATTATTCGGTGTCGATGCTTGGTGTACGCGTTATTCTTTGTGAGTTACATATTGATTACTTTTTAGTCTGATTCAAGTCACAATGTTTAGAAATTAAAATATTCGAACACTTTATATGATATAAGTTGTCTATTTTGTTGATTGTTCGAGGTAATTAATTTGTCTAATAAATTCGACCTATGCTTCAGTACTCACTCAAAGATAACGCTCCCTATCGATACAAATGATGAGTATAGGTACCTTCAGTTTCGTAAGGACAACCCACATATATTTGGTAGTTTTATTCCCGCAGGTACTCCTTTCATACTGAACGAAGGCTCTGTGATCAACATAGCTAAGTTGCGTAGCGAGAGACCTGATATAGCTTGTGCTCTTGATACTGTAAAAAGTTGGTCACAAGAAACCAAAAGAAATGTAGCCAATCTAACAAGTGAGTTTGGCGATGAAAACTTACAAGCGGTAGCCCTCCTCTATGAAAAAGAGATTAAGCCTTTTTTAGATGCTACTAATCATACTATGGGGGGGAAAATCGATGAGTATACTGCAGTAGGTGCTGCCGCTACTGCTGTTAATGAAAAGCAAGTCAGATTGAGTAATTTCGGGAAAGCTTTGCTCAAATATCAAAATGCCTTACTAGATGTACGTACAGCCTCACGAAATGGTGCGCAGAAAAAGGAGCTTGTGAAGCTTGGATATAGAGTTAAAGAAGCTCACAATTCTTTGAATGCAAAATTTACAAAAGAGCTTACCCATTATGCAGGACGAGTTAAAAGTAGCCGTGGAAACATTTGGAGCAACCCGAATAGAGCTGCCAATATCGCGAGAAGTGGCAGGGATATAACTAAGTTACATTTAACATCTATAGCTAACATCCGCTCAATTCGATTTCTTGAACAAAGCTCTAGTATTGTGGGTAAAAAGATCATCATGATTGATGCTGGTGTTCGCTTTAACAATGTTCGAAATGCCAAGAATAACGGAGAAAATTGGCAAAAAAGAGCAGCAATGGAAGTTGCAGGGTTTGGTGCGAGCAACGCTGCTGGCGTTTGGACCACATCCAAAGTGATTGCATCTGGAATGGGAATCGCTTTGGCTGCTGGCCCATTTGGAGTCGTAGTATTAATTGGTGTAAGCTTAGGTGTCGGCTATGCAGCAGCTAAGATGGCTGATAGTGCAGGGCAAAATTTAGCCAAAGGTGCCTATGAAGTTAGTTCTAACATTCATTGGAATTAAAGGGATCAACGTGTCTTATTTTGATATGACAAATATGATTATCGGATGTACTTGGTTAGTTAGTACTTTGCTTTTCATTCGTGTTTCGGTAAAGCGGATCGAGAAAAAGATGTCGAAGGATGGTCATGGCCCTGTCGGTTGGGATAGAGATACCTGGGGGGTTAGATTCCCAATGTATACTACAGTTTTAATGCGAGGCAAGCCTGCGAAAGTATCACTTGTAGATGATCAGTTAATACTAAAATACGCAACGACATTTGATCGAGTTCTCGCTTTTGTAGTCACGATCAGCTTTGTACTTTTCCTTGCATGTGGCGCGATTATTACTTGGGGTCCAGAAGAATTCTCTTTGTAGTACAATCAAGCTTAATCGATAAGCTTAACTGCGAGAAAAGGCTTAACTGATTTAGTTAAGCCTTTTCAATAAAGATACTTACATTACGCGCATGCCAGGTTGAGCGCCTTCGTGTGGCTCAAGGATCCACAGGTCGCTACCACCAGGGCCTGCCGCTAGGATCATACCTTCAGACATACCAAACTTCATCTTACGAGGTTTTAGGTTTGCTACCATTACCGTTAGCTTGCCTTCTAGCTCTTCAGGTTTGTAAGCTGACTTGATGCCAGAGAATACCTGACGAGTTTCACCACCGATGTCCAATTGGAACTTAAGCAGTTTGTTGGCTTTTGGTACTTCTTCACAAGAGATGATACGAGCGATACGCATATCTACTGCAGCAAAAGCATCGAACTCAATCTCTTCAGCGATTGGTTCTTTGTCTAACTCGGTTTGGCTAGCCTTGTTCTTTTCCGCTTCAGCTTTCTCTTTCGCCGCCATTTCTGCCGCCGCATCTTCTTTAGACGCTTCGATCATCGCTTCAACATTCTTCGGATCGATACGGTTGAACAGTGCTTTGAACTTAGTGATCTCGTGGCCTGTTAGTGGATCAGCGATGTTTTCCCAAGTTAGCTCTTGGTTTAGGAACGCTTCAGTACGCGCAGCTAGCGATGGCATTACTGGTTTCAGGTAAGTCATCAGTACGCGGAATAGGTTGATACCGACAGAACAGATGTCTTGTAGTTCCTGATCTTTGCCTTCTTCTTTTGCTACAACCCACGGTGCTTTTTCATCAACGTATTGGTTAGCTTTGTCTGCCAATGCCGTGATTTCACGGATTGCACGACCAAACTCACGCGTTTCGTAAAGCTCAGCGATACGGTCAGCAGCAGCAACAAATTCGTTGTAAAGTTCAGGCTCTGCAAAGTTGTCAGACAGTTTGCCTTCAAAACGTTTCGCGATGAAACCTGCGTTACGAGATGCCAGGTTAACGATCTTGTTAACAACGTCAGCGTTTACGCGCTGAGTGAAGTCTTCAAGGTTAAGATCTAGATCATCGATACGGCTGTTTAGCTTCGCAGCGTAGTAGTAACGTAGACACTCAGGGTCTAGGTGCTCTAGGTAAGTGCTTGCTTTTACGAACGTACCTTTAGACTTCGACATTTTCGCGCCGTTTACGGTTACGTAACCGTGTACGAATACGTTGTTTGGTTTACGGAAGCCGGAACCTTCTAGCATTGCTGGCCAGAATAGGCTGTGGAAGTAAACGATGTCTTTACCGATGAAGTGGTACAGTTCTGCTGAGCTGTCTTTCTTCCAGTACTCGTCGAAATCTAGGTCGTCGCGCTTGTCACATAGGTTTTTGAAAGAGCCCATGTAGCCGATAGGCGCGTCTAGCCATACGTAGAAGAATTTGTTCTTCTCACCAGGGATCTCGAAGCCAAAGTATGGTGCATCACGTGAGATATCCCATTGCTGCAAGCCAGATTCGAACCATTCTTGCATTTTGTTCGCTGTTTCAGCTTGTAGCGAGCCAGAGCGAGTCCACTCTTTTAGCATGCTTTCAAACTGAGGCAGGTCGAAGAAGAAGTGCTCTGAATCTTTCATTACTGGCGTCGCACCAGAAACCGCAGATTTAGGATTGATCAGTTCTGTTGGGCTGTAAGTCTCACCACAGTTGTCACAGTTGTCACCGTACTGGTCTTCAGACTTACATTTTGGACAGGTACCTTTTACGAAACGGTCCGGTAAGAACATCTCTTTTTCTGGATCGAACAGCTGAGAGATAGTGCGGCTAGAGATAAAGCCATTTTTCTTCAACTCAAGATAAATGTGTGACGCTAGCTCACGGTTCTCATCTGAGTGTGTGCTGTGGTAGTTATCAAAGCTGATATCAAATCCAGCGAAGTCTTTTTGGTGCTCTTCGCTAACTGCGGCAATCATTTCCTCAGGAGTAATACCCATCTGTTGCGCTTTAAGCATGATTGGCGTGCCGTGAGCATCGTCAGCACAGATGAAGTTTACAGTGTTGCCGCGTAGGCGTTGGTAACGAACCCAAATGTCCGCTTGGATATGCTCAAGCATATGACCAAGGTGGATCGAACCGTTAGCGTACGGAAGGGCACAAGTTACCAGCATTTTCCTTGACGGAAAGTTTTTTGGATCGTTTGCCATACTTAATATTCGCTTTTCTTGATAGGTATAAATAAATTTTGATGGATAATACTACCCCATGAACTGACTAACTCCAAGGTGTCAAACTGCGGAATGCCTTAGTTTTTTTGGGGTTCTGGTTGAGCCTGGACGGTGGTAGCATGACATCTAAAAGGAGGGCTTATGCATCAGTTCACTTCAAAACAAGATTTTTGTCACTGGTTTAACCAATTCCAACATCCACAGTTGGTGGAAAACTGGGCAGATATTCATGGCGCAATTTCGATTACGACACAGGGTTCTATTGATATAACGTTGCCATTCGCAAGTAATGAGCTTCAAACCGTACTGCATGACTGGATCAAACAGCAGCAAGCCTCGGGTAAAGTGGCTGAATTCCCATTTAATATTCGCCTTGGAGTTAAAGCTTTAGAAACTCAAGTGGCTAACTCGGTTAAGGGTGTTAAGAACATCATTGCCGTCAGTTCTGCGAAAGGTGGCGTTGGTAAATCTACTACCGCAGTTAACTTAGCGTTGGCGATTGCTCAATCTGGGGCGAAAGTGGGATTGTTGGATGCAGATATCTATGGTCCGTCTGTACCTATGATGTTGGGGCAAGAAGATGCTAAACCAGAAGTTCGTGATGGCAAGTGGATGGAACCCATTTTTGCTCACGGCATCTATACTCATTCTATCGGTTATTTGGTGGATAGATCAGAAGCGGCGATATGGCGCGGTCCAATGGCTTCAAAAGCGTTGTCGCAGTTATTAACTGAAACAGATTGGCCAGATTTGGATTATTTGGTGATTGATATGCCGCCAGGTACGGGGGATATTCAATTGACGCTGTCACAACAAATTCCGGTAACAGGTAGCGTGTTAGTCACAACGCCGCAAGATTTAGCCCTTGCCGATGCAAGGAAGGGAGCGGCAATGTTTAACAAAGTCCATGTCCCGGTTATTGGTGTTGTGGAAAACATGAGTTATCACATTTGTAGTCAATGTGGCGCGAAAGAGCATATTTTTGGTATGGGCGGAGCTGAAAAAATGTCGCAAGAATTTGGCTTAGCATTGTTAGGACAAATTCCGCTTCATATCTCTATGAGAGAAGATATTGACGCTGGCGTGCCAACGGTAGCAAGACGCCCAGAAAGTGAGCATGCAGGGTATTATAAGCAACTTGCCGATCGCGTATGTAGCACGATGTTTTGGCAAGGCAAAGCAAAACCAGATGCGATTAGCTTTACAATGGTGAACTAAGTTTACTATGCCTGCTGGTTGATAATTGCACATTTTAACGTTTGCTCGGAGGTTAATCCTCTGAGCAGGCAGAAACTTATGACTAAACCCTAATTCCAACTAGTAACTATGGGGTGAACTCCCTATAATCAGGCAGTTTATCTTTTTATGTGACTAGAAATCATCATCGGGTGCAAACTAATGTCTGATAATAATCAATGCGTCATCGTAGGTATTGCTGGCGCTTCTGCTTCTGGAAAAAGTCTGATCGCGAGCACTATTTATAATGAGCTTCGCGCGAAAGTAGGCGATCATCAAATCGGTGTCATCACGGAAGATTGCTACTACAACGACCAAAGCCACCTAAGCATGGAAGAGCGAGTAAAGACGAACTACGATCACCCGAGTGCGTTGGACCACGACCTACTGTGTGAGCACCTAGAAAAATTGGTACGTGGTGAAGCAGTAGAAGTGCCTGAGTACAGCTACACTGAGCACACAAGAACAATTAACACCACCACAATGACACCTAAAAAGGTGATCATTCTAGAAGGTATCCTTCTTCTTACAGACCCTCGTCTTCGTGATTTGATGCATGCGACAGTATTTATGGACACACCGTTAGATATTTGCTTGCTTCGCCGTGTTAAGCGTGATGTGGAAGAGCGAGGCCGAACTATGGAGTCTGTTCTTAAGCAATACCAACAAACAGTACGTCCGATGTTCATGCAGTTTATCGAACCTTCTAAGCAATATGCGGACATTATTGTTCCTCGCGGTGGTAAAAACCGTATCGCAATTGATGTATTAAAAGCCCACATTGCAAGACTTTTGAAAGCTTAAGCCTATAGACGGCTATATCGCTTTATTTTTAGGAGAAGAAGTGGCACCTTAAGTGCCACTTCTTTTTTTGTTTTTAAATTAGTCAGTTGCAGGTTAAAACCAGACACTTTTCACGCTTTTGTGGAACTGTCAGCGGCAAATGGAGTCTGCGCTTATAATTGTAAAAACACTCGAGCAAGGAAAAACAAATGAAGAAACTGCTCTTAATTCTAGCAATACCGATTGTGGTCATTTTGGTCGCAATTTTAGCGTTAACCATCTTCGTCAATCCGAATCAGTTTAAACCCCTTATTGTTGAGCAAGCGCAAAAGCAAACGGGATTAGAGTTGGTGATTGAAGGGGATATCAGTTGGCAATTTTTCCCATCAATTGGCTTTGAGTTGGGACATACAGAATTGCGAAACCCACAAGGCTTTAGTAAACCCAATTTATTCAAAGTTGATACCGTTGGTGTAGACATCTCTGTTATGCCACTTTTTAGTCAACAGCTTGAAATTGGAAACGTCACGCTTGATGGTGCTGAGTTCTACATTGAAACCAAGAAAGATGGCAGCAAGAATATTGATGCATTGACGAAAGCCCAAACACAACAAGCAGAACAAGAGAACAATGCTGCGCCTACGCAAAATGGTGAAACGCAAACTTCTGGTTCTGATTGGAGTATTAATCTTGCTGGCGTTACGGTTTCTAACGGTTCATTAGAAATGCAGGATAAGCAAGCCGGTAGTTACACCAAACTTTATGATATTTCATTAAACCTTTCCGAATTCGCTTTTGACAACTGGACAACGGCTGATTTTGGCGTGAAGGGCGAAATGAACGACCAAAAGTTCACCGCGAAAGGTCAGGCAGACTTTAAGCTAGAAAAAGGTTTGGCAAACTACGCGCTAAAGAACATCAACTTTGATGCGACATACTCTGACCCTGCCAATAAAATTGAATCGGCAACGATCGGTTTAGACACGTTTGAATTCGATAAAGTAAATAACCTGACTTATGCCATTAAGGGTGACGCTGGTGGTATGAAGTTAGATATGCAGGGTGCTGGTCAACTTAGCGTGGACAAGGCTATCAGCAAAGTACAGTTGGATAAGTTAACTCTTAAATCGACTTTTGAGGGTGATGCTTTACCTCAGTCCCCGATGAAAGTCGACATGGTGTCTGATCTGTCTTTCGACCTAACGAAAAACCATCTGAGTTTTGTTCTAGAGAAGTTAACAGCGAATGCTATCGCCTTAGATGGTAAGGCTGATGTGGCACTCGGTGACATTCCTAAAGTACGCTTTGCTCTCCATAGCCCCAATATCGATCTTGATGAGTTCTTAGGGTTAGATAAGCAAGCTGCCGAAGGTAATAAGCCTGCTTCTGGTGGCGAGAGTGCTCCTGCCGGACCTGAGGTTGAGCCTGATTTGTCTGCGTTGAAAACGTTAGATGTAAAGGGTGACATTACCATCGACAAATTCAAAGCGGCAAATGCGAAGATGGAAGCGGTAAAAACGAGCTTCACTGTAAATCGTGGCGTGTTTGAGCTTACATCTTTTAGTTCGAAGTTGTACCAAGGCTCAATCTCAGCGACAGCGAAGTTAGATGCACGCCAATCACCAGCGACTTACAGTGTTAAAAAGTCAATCAAAGGCGTGAAAGTTCAACCGCTACTTATAGACGTTGCTGAAAACGACAAACTTGAAGGGACAGGTAACATTGATGTGAATGTTACAGGTAAGAGTCTCACGCCTACCGGTATCAAGAAGAATCTATCTGGTACGGTTGTTATCAATTTTGCTGACGGTGCGGTGAATGGCATCAACGTTGCTCAGTTGATTCGTGAAAACTATGCGAAATTTAAAGGGCAAAAAGTTGAAGGCACCAATGTAGCTAAGAAAACAGACTTCAGTGCGATGACGGCGACATTGAAACTCAACAAAGGTGTTGTATCAACGGATAATATGCAAGCTCAGTCTCCATTGTTACGTGTTCGTGGTAAAGGTACCGCAAACTACATCAATGAAACAGTCGACTTTACTATCAG
>NZ_JADDYG010000304.1:41710-49127 GCF_015163535.1 Vibrio sp. OPT46
AAGCTAAGAAAACAGACTTCAGTGCGATGACGGCGACATTGAAACTCAACAAAGGTGTAGTATCAACGGATAATATGCAAGCTCAGTCTCCATTGTTACGTGTTCGTGGTAAAGGTACCGCAAACTACATCAATGAAACAGTCGACTTTACTATCAGCACGTCAGTTGTAGGCAGCCTAGAAGGCCAGGGCGGTAAAGATATAGATGAGCTGAAAGACATCACGATTCCAATCAATGTGTCTGGTAAGTGGGCAGATCCTAAATTCAAGCTCGTATTCGATGATGTTCTGAAGCAGAAAGCTCAAAAAGAAATCGATCGTGGCGTGGAGAAGCTAACGGACAAAATCAAAGACGAGAAAACCAAAGATGCGGTCGATGGTTTATTGAAGAATCTTTTCAACTAACCGTGCGTGAAAATCAAAAGGGTTGGCATTTTGCCAACCCTTTTTAAATTACTCTGCGAGTGTTACCAATCGACGCCTTTGAGGGCTTTTACGCCAGATTCAAATGCGTGCTTTACATTTTTCACTTCAGAAACGGTATCGGCCATTTCAATCAGGGTTCGATGTGCGCCACGCCCAGTAATAATAACCGACTGCATTTTAGGTCTGTTGCTCAGTGCTTCGACCACTTCGTCTAAGTCGATGTAGCCGTAGCTCACCATATAAGTTAGCTCGTCAAACAAGATGACATCGATAGAGTCGTCTTGCAGCATGCGCTTACATTCTTGCCATACGCCTTGCGCTGCTTCGGTATCAGCGGCTTTGTTTTGAGTTTCCCACGTAAAGCCGGTTGCCATTACTTGGAATTCAACGCCGAGTTTCTCAAGTAGGTTGCGCTCTCCGTTGTCCCAAGTACCTTTAATAAACTGCGCGACAGCACAATTCAAACCATGACCCACTGCGCGTGCGATCGTACCGAATCCTGATGTCGATTTACCTTTACCATTTCCGGTAATGATCAGTAGCAGACCTTTTTCCTCTTGAGCAGCAGCGATTTTTGCGTCTACCTGTTCTTTGACTTTTTGTTGGCGAGCTTTATGGCGTGCTTCTTTATTTTCTTCGATAGACATAATACTTCCTCAATTCCTTTTCGTGCTGTGCCCAAGCTAATTTGGGTTCATTGATTTATCTCGCTATGATAGACCAACATATCGTGAAGAAAAACCACCGATAATTCAGGGAATAAAATGAAGAAAATACTTGTTGTTTGTATGGGAAACATTTGTCGGTCACCAACTGGAGAGGCAGTGTTAAGAGCGAAAGCTCAAAAGCTAGGCGTTGAAGTAGAGGTTGATTCGGCAGGTACAATTGGCTACCACGCAGGAAACCGACCGGATTCAAGAGCGATGGCAGCAGGAAAGCAGCGAGGTTATTCTTTTAAAGGAATGCAAGCGCGCCAAGTCACCATTGATGACTTTGAAAAGTTTGACCTTATATTAGCCGCAGATAAAGCAAATTTGGCCGATTTATTGGATATTTGTCCGTTGAAGTATCGACACAAAGTATCGTTATTTTTAAGTCATTCTGAGTCAGTTTACGACGAAGTCCCGGACCCATATTATGGTGGGGAAGATGGCTTTGAACTGGTGCTTGATTTAATCGAAGAGGCATCAGACGCAATTTTGAAGAAGCTATAATCGCCGTGCTTGAAGACAATAGAAAAAGGGATGAGCTCAGCTCATCCCTTTTTATTCGTGTTAACCCGCTAGTATGTCGGTTGCGACTTTGTAGCTTGGGTCTTCCTTCACGTTAATTTCAACCAAGCTGCCAGCTTTGTCCAAAAGTTTACGACAATCTGGGCTTAGGTGACGAAGGTGCAGCGTTTTACCTTGAGCATTGTAACGCTCAGCCAGTGTTTCAATGGCTTCAATTGCAGAGTGATCTGTCACGCGAGAGTCTGCAAAATCGACAATCACATCTTTTGGATCTTCAGGCGCGTTAAACAACTCCAGGAAGTTAGCCGCAGAGCCAAAGAAAATAGGGCCGTGAATCTTGTACTCTTTTGAACCTTCCTCGTTTAAGCACGTGTCGGCATAGATGTGCTTAGCGTGTTGCCATGCAAACATTAATGCAGAAACGATAACACCAACCGCTACGGCAACAGCAAGGTCAGTAAGAACAGTAACAACGGTCACAAGAACAATAACGAAGAAGTCTTGCTTCGGTACGCGGCGTGCTAGCTTAAATGTTGCCCATTCGAATGTACCAATGACAACCATGAACATCACACCAACCAGAGCAGCGAGTGGGATCATTTCAATTAGCGAAGAAGCGAATAAGATAAACATCAATAGAGCGATAGCCGCAACGATACCAGATAGACGGCCGCGACCACCTGAGTTTACGTTGATCATCGACTGACCAATCATCGCACAACCACCCATTGCGCCAAACACAGAACACGTCATGTTTGCCATACCTTGACCGATACATTCGCGGTTAGATTGACCACGAGTATTCGTCATCTCATCTAAAACTGTCAGTGTTAGTAGAGATTCAATTAGACCAATGGCCGCGAGAATGATCGCGTATGGAAGAATGATTTGTAGTGTCTCAAGTGTAAATGGTACCGCAGGAATAGAGAAGGTTGGTAGTGAACCTGCGAGTGTTGCAGCTTCATCTCCAGACATTGTACGCAGGAAGTCAACAACAGTGCGAGTTTCCAGATCCAAGCCAACCACTAAAGCCGTCACCGTTACGATCGCAACAAGTGAAGAGGGTACAGCTGTTGTGATTTTTGGTAGAAAGTGAATGATTGCCATAGTCAGCGCAACCAAACCAAGCATTAGCAGCATCTGGTCTTGTGGTAGCCAAGTAAGCATGCCGTTGATGTCAGGCGCTTTAAACTGACCCAACTGAGCTAGGAAGATAACAATAGCCAGACCGTTCACAAAACCGATCATCACAGGGTGAGGTACGATACGGATGAACTTACCCAATTTAAACATACCAGCGGCAATTTGAAGAATACCAGCGAGCATGATGGCTGCGAATAGGTACTGGACACCGTGAGTCGCGACAAGCGAAACCATTACGACTGCCATGGCACCTGTTGCACCAGAGATCATGCCGGGACGACCACCGAAAATGGAAGTAATAAGACCAACGATGAATGCAGCGTAAAGACCGACCATCGGATCTACGCCTGCGACGAACGCAAATGCGACAGCTTCAGGAACCAATGCTAGCGCAACGGTTAAGCCTGATAGCACATCATTTTTTACGGAGTGCTTAGAAAATTGGGGAAATTCGAACATGTTTGTTTTTAAGTTCTCTTTGCAATGAGTTAAACCCGACACATATTCGTATTTGCACAAGCCACTGAGTGGTTGATTTCTAATCAAACATTGCAGTGTAAACCGTAGTATTAAAAGAGCAGCATCAGAATGGTGTCGAAAACTTGAGTCGGCGCATGCTACCGAAAAGTGTGATTAAGTTCAAGAATGATACGAATAATGGCGTACAAATGTGATCGCGAATTGGTATTTATATGAACAATTTATTGGGCAGATATGAAGATAAAAAAGGCTACCAGATGGTAGCCTTTAATTTATTTATGCCGTTAAGCAGTTGAACGTAATGATTTAGCCTAGTTAAAGTTAGGCTTTGTCATCTCTGCCGATGCGCGGTTTTTAGCCACTTGGCTACCCGCACCTTTAGCTTGGTAACGTTCGGTTTTGAACGGTGCTGCTGCAACCGTGATTTCGCGTAGCTCTTGAGGGCCAGGTGCTTTTGTCATCGGTGCGCTAGCGTTTAGCTTAGCAGCAACTTTGATGGCTTCGACTTTAGGCTCTGGTTTAGCTACTGGCGCTTCGGCTGCAATCTCTTTTGCTGCTTCAACCACAGGCTCTTCAGCTGGTGCCGTTTCTACAATGGCATCAACCGGTTCAGCATGTTCAGTTGCAGGAGTTTCAACGATAGGCTCTACAGAGGCTGTTTCTACTACTGCCGATTCAGTTTTTTCTGCGATTACTGCTTCCACAACAGGTGCTTCTACTGCTGGAGATTCAACTTTCGCTTCAACGGTTTCTTGAACCTTGTGTTCAACAACTGGAGCATCTGTTACGACAGGTTGCTCGCGACGAATAATCACTTTACCCATTGCCATTTCTGGACACGCAAAGCCACCTTGGATTGTAGGTACTGCTGCTACAGCTTCTTCCTTAACTCGCTCTTCCTTCTTAGGTGCTGGTTTCGGAATGTAACGTGGCATTACTTTACCCATAGCCATTTCAGGAGAAGCGACACCTCCCTTACGTAGGCGGAACGGGTTAGGGCGGCGATCACGGCCACGGCGACGACGCTGGCCGCTTGCACGCAGGTGACGTGGCGAACGACGATTACGACGTTGCTTAGACTCTGCTTGCTTGTTGTCTTGCTGTGCTTCTACCGCTGCTTCTGTTGGCTTCTCAACTTTGGTTTCAACCGTTTCTTGAGTCTTAACCGCTGTTTCTTCGGCTTTCCTCTCAACCGCTTCTTGGTCTTTAACGCGTACAGACTTGTTCAGTTTGCGACGTTGGCGACGCTCCTTCACTTTTTCTGCTTTCGCGTTTTGTTGCTTTGGTTTGCTCTCTTCTGGTTTTGTTTCAGTTCGAGCTTCCGCCGCTAGCTGCAGGCCTTTTTCCGCTACTTTTGCATTTGCTTTTTGCTCTTGGGCTTTGTCTGCTTGTTGAGCTTTAGGCTTACGCTTTTGGTTGCGGTTTTGCTGTTTATTGGTTTGTTGTTGAGCTTCGTTTTGCTCATTCGCTTGCTCATCACGAGGCTTACGACGACGTCGGTTATCGCGATTGTCGCGGTTATCACGATTATCGCGCTGGTTGTTATTGCGACGACGATCGTTGCGATCACGCTTATTACGTCGATTATCGCGATTTGGTTTTTTCTCTTCCTGAGGTTTCTGTTCTTCTTTTGTTTCTTCAGAACCACCGAATAGGAAGCTACCAAGTGCTTTAAACAGACGGCTGAACAATCCAGGTTTCTCTTCTTGTTCAACATTTTGTTCTTTCTTCTTCGCCTCAGGAGCTGGTTTAGCTGCTGGTGCAGGTGCGGTTTGAGACGGAGCAGCAAAGCCTTTAAGAACTGGCTCTTCAATTCGTTTTGGTTTTACGTCAACTTCCGCTGGCTCTTTACCTTCTGCTTCTTTCATTGCTTCCAGTTTCTTAGGAAGTAAGTAAGATATCAGATCGAACTCTTCGCCTTCACGAACACGGATAACTTCAAAGTGCGGTGTTTCCATATCAGAGTTAGGAACAACCGTAATTTTCACTTCTTGAATGCGTTCGATATGGTTTACTGAACGACGTTTTTCGTTCAATAAGTAAGAGGCGATTGGCACAGGTACGACTGCAAGTACTTGTGCTGTGTTGTCTTTTAGCGCTTCCTCTTCAATTAAACGAAGTACAGAAAGTGCTAGAGATTCGTTGTCGCGAACGACACCAGTTCCGCTACAGCGAGGACAGATGTGATGGCTTGCTTCTGCAAGAGAAGGGCTCAAGCGCTGGCGTGACATCTCCAACAAACCAAAGCGAGAAATACGACCGATTTGTACACGAGCGCGGTCAAGGCGAACGGCTTCACGTAGACGGTTTTCTACTTCTCGTTGGTGACGAACTGGGGTCATATCGATAAAGTCGATAACCACTAAGCCACCTAAGTCACGTAGACGCAATTGGCGAGCAATTTCGTCGGCTGCTTCTAGGTTCGTGTTTAGAGCTGTTTCTTCAATATCGCCGCCCTTGGTTGCACGAGCAGAGTTGATATCGATAGACGTTAGTGCTTCAGTCGGGTCAATAACAATAGAACCACCAGATGGCAGACGCACTTCACGTTGGAAAGCCGATTCAATTTGGCTTTCGATTTGGTAGTGGCTGAATAGTGGAACTTCACCTTCATATTTCTTAACGCGGTTAAGGAAATCAGGGCGCACCAATTGAATGTGCTCTTTTGCACGTTCGTAGATGGTGTTGCTATCAATTAAGATTTCGCCAATATCACGACGCAAATAGTCACGGATTGCACGAACGATAACGTTACTTTCTTGGTGGATTAAGAATGGAGCAGGGTTAGAGTCCGCTGCACCTTTGATTGCACCCCAGTGGTTAAGTAGTACATTCAAATCCCACTCAAGCTCTTCAGCACTCTTGCCAACGCCAGCAGTACGTACGATTAGGCCCATGCCCTGAGGCAGTTCCAAAGTACTTAATGCGGCTTTTAGTTGAGTACGCTCGTCACCTTCGATTCGACGAGAAATACCGCCAGCACGAGGGTTGTTAGGCATCAGAACAAGGTAACTACCAGCAAGAGAAATGAAAGTAGTAAGAGCTGCGCCCTTGCTTCCACGTTCTTCTTTTTCCACTTGAACGATAACTTCTTGGCCTTCCGTTAGCACTTCTTTGATGCTTGGACGACCTTGGTAGGTGTAACCTTCAGGGAAATATTCGCGGGCAATTTCTTTGAGAGGGAGGAAACCGTGACGCTCGGCGCCGTAATCAACAAATGCGGCTTCTAAGCTTGGTTCGATACGTGTGATACGTCCTTTGTAGATATTCGCTTTTTTAGATTCATGTCCTGGACTCTCGATATCAAGATCGAAAAGTCGCTGGCCATCAACCAGAGCGACACGCAACTCTTCTTTTTGAGTTGCGTTAATTAACATTCTTTTCATTGAAAATTCTCGTTGTCTTTTCTTTTATATCTTTCTTGTCGACTTGCCACTGTTTTTTCGCTCTTTCACGGTGCCTGATCCCATGGCTTGTATTTTGCAGCCTCCCGGCTGGAAGGGGATGCTCTCGGGCACTTCAGTCATCACAAGCCTCTTGTGGTTTCTGTTGGAAACGTAGACTTGTGACCCGCTATTTGGGCGGTAGGTACTCAACGTGAATATGCGAGGAGTAGGGTGGCAAGAGTGTTGAATTCGATGTGTCTCACGCCAATGCTGCACTCGACCTTCAACGATCTACTCACATTGCTTGAGGATAAATGATTGGTAATGAATAAAATGTAACCAAACCTTCCTTAGCAGCTGTGAACTATAGCAGTGCGCGTGGCTATCAGCAATCTGCTTTCACGCAAACGATAGAAAATTTGCCGCTAAACTCAAAATTTCTATTTTATAACTGGCTGTTTCATAAGCAATTGAGATGTGCAAACTGTTCAAGACAGAAAACAAATTGAGAACTTGATTGAGAGTTTTAATAATTTAAACAAAAGCTTGGCGAAATTTAGACCAGTATGTGCCACGGAGTGTTTCTTTTACGACAAGAATAATGTGAAGTCGCACGAAATTGAGTTTACAATACCGCCCATGAACGAAATAAGAACAAAAGTCCAGTTCGTCGATATCGACGAAGATATGGCGGGTCAGCGCATTGATAATTTTTTGCGCAACCAATTAAAAGACATTCCTAAAAGCATGA
>NZ_JADDYG010000304.1:49171-55452 GCF_015163535.1 Vibrio sp. OPT46
TAAAAGCATGATTTACCGAATTGTGCGTAAGGGCGAAGTGCGCGTAAATAAAAAGCGTATAAAAGCAGAGTACAAGTTAAAAGCAGGCGATCTCGTTCGTATTCCACCGGTGACCGTCGAGAAAAAAGATGACGATGTCGCACCAAGTACGAAACTTAACAAAGTCGCTGAGTTGGAAAATATGATTATCTTCGAAGATGATCATATGTTGATTCTAAACAAACCATCTGGCACCGCTGTGCATGGTGGCAGTGGTTTAAAGTTTGGTGCGATTGAAGCGCTTAGGGCTCTGCGTCCTCAAGCTCGCTTTCTTGAACTTGTGCATCGTATTGACCGTGATACTTCAGGGATTTTGCTGGTTGCTAAGAAGCGTTCTGCACTTCGTCACTTGCAAGCCCAGTTTCGTGAAAAGACAGTAAAGAAGTTTTACTTAGCTCTTGTCATGGGGCAATGGAAAAGCAGTTGTAAGGTTGTGAACGCGCCACTGCTCAAAAACGAAGTGAACAGTATTGTTCGTGTTAACCCTAATGGTAAGCCGTCAGAAACGCGTTTTAAGATTTTGGAAAAGTTCGAACAAGCTACATTGATTCAGGCGAGTCCGATTACTGGTCGAACTCACCAAATCCGAGTTCATACGCAATACACTGGTCACCCAATCGCTTGGGATGATCGCTACGGTGATCGTCGCTTTGACGCTTACACAGGTCAAGTTGGTTTAGATCGTTTGTTCCTACACGCGGCAAACATCAAGTTCCAACACCCATCAAATGATGAGTGGATGGAAATCAACGCACCGATGGAACCGAAACTAGAAAAAGTGTTGGCGGGTTTAAGAAACGCGTAACCATGTTTTCCTCGCGGATGCAAAAGGGAGCCTGTGGCTCCCTTTTATCGTATTTGGGTTAAAGGACATCGAGTCCTTGAACATGCAACATATCAATCAAATCAATCAATGGTAGTCCGACAAGTGTGTTCGGGTCTTTACCGACTAATTTCGTAAACAAGCAAATTCCCATGCCTTCGCTTTTAAAGCTGCCTGCGCAGTAAAAAGGTTCTGCCCTGTCGACGTAGCGTTCGATTTGTTCAAGCGTTAAATCTCTAAAGTGCACCTCGAAAGAATCAAAGCCGACTTCTGTATGGTTTGTCACGGTGTTATGTACCGCAAGACCAGTATAGAAAGTGATGACTTTTCCACTTTGAGCCAAAAGTTGATTTATCGCGTTATCTCTATTTAAAGGCTTGCCAACGATTTCACCATTAATGACACAAACTTGGTCACTGCCGATAACTAAACTTGCTTTATCCGTCTGGCAAGATATTGCTTTCTCTTGGGCCAGTCTCTGCACAAGTTCAGTTGGCGTTTCTTGGTCAAAAGGTGTTTCATCGCAATCAGGTGATAAACAAACGAATGGTAGTGAGAGCTTTTCAAGCAGTTGTTTACGAAAAGGGGAAGTTGAGGCTAAAACCAGTTGGTAATTTTTCATTTTGAATTACAATTCGTGGGAGCATTTCCAATAGGATAATCGATCAAAAATGATTCTGGCTAATGCTCTGTATGTTAAGCGTAAAAAAGTACAACTTTTTTGCCTTTTTCTTTGACTAATTTTGATTTGGAAGATAATATTCGCGCCCTATGCAAAAGGTAAAAATACCGCGAACGGTTGACCCAGCTAAAGCTGCACAGAAACGATTGGATTACGATGGCATCATCCAAGCTAGTCTTTTCAAGCGCTTAGTGGAAACAACTGAAGGCGTAAAACGCGACGCAGAAGTCTCATTGTCATTTGGGATGGATGAACAGCGACTCGTTGTTATCTCTGGTAAAGCTAACATCGAAGTCGATTTAGAGTGTCAGCGTTGTAATGAGGTATTCGCACATGAGTGCGAAGTTGAATTCCTTTCTACTCCTTACTACGGTGAGAAAACAGAACAGGAAGCACCAGAAATTTATGATTTGGTAGATCTAAATGAATATGGTGAATTAGACCTCATACAACTTGTTGAAGACGAGTTCATCTTAGCATTACCTCAAATTGCGATGCACGATGAAGCGGATTGTAGCGTTGATTCAAATAACATGGTTTTTGGTGAGATTCCTGAAGAAATTGAGGAAGAAAAACCGAATCCATTCGACGTTTTGAAAAGTCTGAAAAAGTAATAGGTGTGGTAGCCGATTCTTCTTCAGGTTTTTAACCCAATAGTATAGGAGTAGGGTCAATGGCCGTACAGAAAAACCGTAAAACTCGTTCTAAGCGCGGTATGCGTCGTTCACACGATGCGCTAACTACAGCTGCTCTATCTGTAGACGCGACTTCTGGTGAAACTCACCTACGCCACAACGTAACTGCTGAAGGTTACTACCGTGGTCAAAAGGTTATCAACAAGTAAGGTTGAACCTTTGCAAAGTATTACCGTTGCACTTGATGCAATGGGCGGGGATTTCGGTCCACGCGTAACAGTGCCTGCCGCCGTGCAGGCACTGTCTCATTTCCCAGAGCTAAAAGTGATTCTTATTGGTGATCAATCTCTGATCACGTCTCAATTATCTCAACTCGGTACCTCGACCAGTTCCCGCTTGACTATTCTTCACAGCGAGAAAGTTATCTCGAACTCAGAAAAACCTTCATTGGCGTTGCGTAATAGCCAAAATAGTTCTATGCGTATGGCTATCGATTTGGTTTCTGAGCAGAAAGCGGATGCTTGTGTTAGTGGTGGCAACACCGGTGCATTAATGGCACTATCGCGTTTCATTCTTAAGTTACTTCCTGGCATTGAACGTCCTGCTTTAGTTTCCGCTTTACCGACGATTACCGGAAAGCGCACTTGGATGCTAGATCTGGGGGCGAATGTATCGTGCGATGCTGATAGCTTGTTCCAATTTGCTGTAATGGGCAGTGCATTAGCTGAAGAACACTTGGGTCGTCCTCCTCGCGTTGCTGTACTCAATATTGGCGCAGAAGAGATTAAAGGTAACGATTTAGTCAAACGTTGCGCAGAAATGCTTTCTCAGACCGATGCGATTAACTTTGTCGGTTATATTGAAGGTAATCAAATTTTGCATGATGTTGCTGACGTCATTGTTTGTGATGGATTTGTCGGCAACGTATGCTTAAAAGCCAGTGAGGGAACAGCTCAACTTTTTATCGAAAAAATTAAAACCAGCATAATGGCATCAACGATAAAGGGTTGGATAGCTAGAAAGTTGTTTTCTAGGCTGTTTAATGAACTAAAAACACTGAACCCCGACCAGTATAACGGCGCAAGTTTGCTAGGATTGCGCGGCATTGTCATAAAAAGCCATGGAAGTGCGGATGTATCTGCGATTGTCAATGCACTTGGCGAGGCAGTACACGAGGTCAAACGACAAGTACCAAGCCGTATTAGCGATCGTTTGGAAGCGGTTTTACTCGAGAGGCATTATTAGTCTTCATGTATAGCAAAATTTTAGGTACTGGCAGCTACCTGCCATCTCAGGTGCGTACAAACGCAGATCTAGAGAAAATGGTAGATACAAGTGATGAGTGGATCGTTGCTCGCACGGGTATTAAAGAGCGTCGAATTGCTGCAGAAAACGAAACTGTAGCAGACATGGCATTCTACGCAGCTGAAAACGCTATCGATATGGCGGGTATTGATAAAAACGATATCGACCTGATTATCGTAGCCACAACGAGCAGTAGCCATACTTTCCCTTCATCTGCGTGTCAGGTGCAGGCAAAGCTTGGCATTAAAGGTTGTCCAGCTTTTGACTTAGCCGCTGCTTGTTCTGGTTTTGTGTACGCATTATCTGTTGCAGACCAACATATCAAATCTGGTATGTGCAAAAACGTACTTGTGATTGGTTCAGATGCTTTGTCTAAAACGTGTGATCCGACAGACCGTTCAACCATTATCCTATTTGGTGATGGTGCCGGAGCCGTTGTCGTAGGCGCTAGCCAAGAGCCTGGCATTATCTCTACCCACATATACTCGGATGGTCAATTCGGAGAGCTTCTAAGCCTACCTGTACCTGTGCGGGGGCAAGATGCGGATAAATGGCTTCATATGGCTGGGAACGAAGTATTCAAAGTCGCTGTCACTCAGCTATCGAAACTAGTAAAAGATACGCTTGAAGCCAACAACATGCATAAGTCTGAACTAGACTGGCTAGTGCCGCACCAAGCGAACTACCGCATTATTTCAGCGACAGCGAAGAAACTTTCGATGTCACTAGACCAAGTCGTGATTACACTTGATAAACACGGCAACACATCAGCTGCGACGGTGCCAACAGCACTAGATGAAGCGGTACGTGATGGTCGTATTAAACGCGGTCAAACTCTGCTTCTTGAAGCGTTTGGCGGCGGATTCACTTGGGGCTCGGCCCTTGTGAAGTTCTAAGTTTCACAAGAATTCAAAATTTAAGGTGCACTTGGTGCATCTTATTTCTTTTTACTTTGCTTAAAGGAAAACAACATGAGCAAGTTTGCTATCGTATTTCCAGGTCAAGGTTCTCAAGCTGTAGGTATGCTTGCAGAACTAGGCGAACAATATGACGTAGTAAAACAAACATTTGCAGAAGCATCTGACGCACTAGGTTACGATCTATGGGCGCTTGTTCAAAATGGACCTGCAGAAGATTTAAACGAGACTTTCCGTACTCAACCAGCTTTGCTAGCTTCATCTGTTGCAATCTGGCGTGTATGGCAGGAACTTGGCTTAGAGCAACCAGCAAACCTAGCCGGTCACAGCCTAGGTGAGTACTCAGCACTTGTATGTGCGGGTGTTATTGACTTTAAAGAAGCCATCAAGCTGGTTGAATTACGTGGTCAACTTATGCAAGAAGCAGTACCAGCTGGTACTGGCGCAATGTACGCGATTATCGGTTTGGCTGATGATGCGATTGCAAAAGCGTGTGAAGACGCAGCGCAAGGCGAAGTGGTCTCTCCAGTAAACTTTAACTCGCCTGGTCAAGTCGTTATCGCTGGTAGCAAAGACGCAGTAGAGCGAGCTGGTGCGCTATGTAAAGAAGCTGGTGCGAAGCGTGCGCTTCCTCTTCCTGTTTCAGTACCTTCACACTGTGCACTTATGAAGCCAGCAGCGGAAAAACTTGCTGTAGCTCTTGAGTCTATCGAATTTAACTCACCACAGCTGCCAGTTATCAACAACGTTGATGTGGTTGCTGAGACAGATCCTGCAAAAATCAAAGATGCGCTTGTTCGTCAGCTACATAGCCCAGTTCGTTGGACTGAAACAGTTGAACTGATGCACGAACAAGGCGTAGAAAATCTTCTTGAGCTTGGTCCTGGTAAAGTTTTAACAGGTCTAACAAAACGTATCGTGAAAACGCTAACTGCAGCAGCAGTGAATGATATCGCATCGCTAGACGCTGCGAAGTAATCCATCAAGCGATAAATTTGCGATAAGAAAAGGAAACACAACATGATGAATCTAGAAGGTAAGATCGCGCTAGTTACCGGCGCAAGCCGTGGTATTGGCCGCGCGATCGCGGAACTTCTTGTCGAGCGAGGTGCTACGGTTATCGGTACTGCTACTTCTGAAAGTGGTGCGGCTGCTATCAGCGAGTATCTTGGTGATAACGGTAAAGGCTTAGCGCTTAACGTGACTGATGTCGAGTCTATCGAAGCGACATTAAAAACGATCAACGAAGAATTTGGTGTGATCGATATTCTGGTGAATAACGCTGGTATTACTCGTGACAACCTATTGATGCGCATGAAAGATGATGAGTGGAACGACATCATCGATACCAACCTAACGCCTATCTACCGCATGTCTAAAGCGGTTTTACGCGGTATGATGAAAAAACGTGCGGGTCGTATCATCAACGTAGGCTCTGTTGTTGGTACCATGGGTAATGCTGGTCAAACTAACTACGCAGCAGCGAAAGCGGGCGTGATTGGTTTTACTAAATCAATGGCTCGTGAAGTTGCGTCTCGTGGTGTAACAGTGAACACTGTTGCTCCTGGTTTCATCGAAACTGACATGACTAAGGCGCTAAGTGATGACCAACGTGCGGCAACTTTGTCGAACGTGCCAGCAGGTCGTTTAGGTGACCCACGTGAAATTGCATCAGCAGTAGTTTTCCTTGCTTCTCCTGAAGCAGCGTACATTACTGGTGAAACTTTGCATGTAAATGGTGGCATGTACATGGTTTAATGCGACAGTTTATGCAAAATAAGCTATTTTACATTGTGAAAAATAGCCTATAGTTGCAGTTAACTGTCATGAACTTGTCATGCTTATGCGCAAGATTTGTGCATGATTTAAGTCAAAAATGT
>NZ_JADDYG010000304.1:55462-55949 GCF_015163535.1 Vibrio sp. OPT46
TATGTACATGGTTTAATGCGACAGTTTATGCAAAATAAGTTATTTTACATTGTGAAAAATAGCCTATAGTTGCAGTTAACTGTCATGAACTTGTCATGCTTATGCGCAAGATTTGTGCATGATTTAAGTCAAAAATGTATTGAAATTCGGTTAAATTCGCTAATTTTGTGGTTTGACCAGCAAGGACCCCCTTGCAACTTTCAATAGTTCGAATAAACTACGGAATCATCGCATTAGGCGAAATCTGTAAAGGAAAAGAAAAATGAGCAACATCGAAGAACGCGTAAAGAAAATCATTGTTGAACAGCTAGGTGTAGACGAAGCAGAAGTTAAAAACGAAGCTTCTTTCGTTGACGATCTAGGTGCTGATTCTCTAGACACTGTAGAATTAGTTATGGCTCTAGAAGAGGAATTCGACACTGAGATTCCTGACGAAGAAGCTGAGAAGATCACTACTGTTCAAGCTGCAATCGACTACGTAAACAGC
>NZ_JADDYG010000304.1:55959-63807 GCF_015163535.1 Vibrio sp. OPT46
TGATCTAGGTGCTGATTCTCTAGACACTGTAGAACTAGTTATGGCTCTAGAAGAGGAATTCGACACTGAGATTCCTGACGAAGAAGCTGAGAAGATCACTACTGTTCAAGCTGCAATCGACTACGTAAACAGCGCTCAGTAATTAGCTCTCCCAGGCGGTCTCCTAGACCGCCTGTGTTCTTTCTAACTTCTTCTATCCTCTCATAGAAATATTCAATTCCCGGAGAATTATATCGTGTCCAAGCGTCGTGTAGTTGTCACTGGCATGGGTATGTTGTCACCGGTAGGCAACACAGTAGAATCATCTTGGAAAGCCCTGCTAGAAGGTCAAAGTGGTATCGTAAATATCGAGCACTTTGATACTACGAACTTCTCAACTCGTTTTGCAGGTCTTGTTAAAGATTTCGATTGCACAGAGTACATGTCTAAAAAAGATGCTCGTAAGATGGACCTTTTCATCCAGTACGGCATTGCAGCGGGTATTCAAGCTCTTGATAACTCTGGCTTACAAATTACCGAAGAAAATGCGGCTCGAGTTGGTGTTGCTATCGGCTCAGGCATTGGCGGTCTTGACCTTATCGAAACTGGCCATACTGCATTAGTAGACAAAGGCCCTCGCAAAGTTAGCCCATTTTTTGTTCCTTCGACCATTGTAAACATGGTTGCAGGTAACCTATCTATCATGCGTGGTCTCCGTGGTCCAAATATCGCGATTTCTACCGCATGTACTACTGGCCTGCATAATATCGGCCATGCAGCACGTATGATTGCCTACGGCGATGCAGATGCGATGGTTGCTGGTGGTGCAGAAAAAGCTTCTACGCCTCTTGGCATGGCTGGCTTCGGTGCAGCTAAAGCACTATCTACTCGTAATGAAGAGCCTCAAAAAGCGTCTCGCCCATGGGATAAAGGCCGTGATGGTTTTGTTCTAGGTGATGGTGCTGGCATGATGGTGCTTGAAGAGTACGAACACGCAAAAGCACGTGGCGCGAAGATTTACGCAGAACTGGTTGGTTTTGGTATGTCTGGTGATGCTTACCACATGACTTCTCCAAGCGAAGATGGCTCTGGTGGTGCACTTGCGATGGAAGCGGCAATGCGTGACGCGAACATCACAGGTACCCAAGTAGGTTATGTGAATGCTCACGGTACATCTACTCCTGCTGGCGACGTTGCAGAAATCAAGGGCGTGAAACGTGCTCTTGGTGAAGAAGGTGCGAAGCAAGTACTTGTATCATCAACTAAGTCTATGACTGGTCACCTATTAGGTGCAGCAGGCTCTGTTGAAGCAATTATCACGGTTATGTCTTTGGTTGACCAAATCGTTCCACCAACGATTAACCTTGATGATCCAGAAGAAGGTCTAGACATCGACCTTGTGCCGCACACTGCGCGCAAAGTTGAAGGTATGGAATACGCTATCTGTAACTCGTTTGGCTTTGGTGGTACAAACGGTTCTTTGATCTTCAAAAAGTTCGCTGAGTAACACTATCTAACCTTATTTAGATAAGCGAAACTTGTATTCTAACGGCTCGATGCTTAGCATTGAGCCGTTTTGTTTTATTTGTTGTCTGCTAATTTGAAGGTACGTGAATGTTTTGGGTAAATGGAGTTCCGCAAACGCATGTAGAGCTAGGTGATCGCTCATTCCAATACGGTGATGGAGGCTTTACCACCATCCTGACCCAAAATGGAGAGTTGGTTTACTGGCAAGAACATACTGAGCGCATGAGTGCTTGCCTTGACGCTTTGAAGATCTCTTCACCTGACTGGAAAGTTGTGCATGATTGGGCAAGCAAAGCGGTTTTATCTGACGCACGAGCGGGGGTGAAGATTCACGTTAGCCGCGGTATTGGCGGGCGAGGGTATAGCCCTAATGGGATTAAAGGCCCTATCGTGACGATTTCCAATTTTGCGTTTCCTTCTCATTATTCATCTTGGCAAGAACAAGGTGTGGACTTGGGCGTTTGTAATACTCGTCTAGGGATTCAACCTTTACTTGCTGGACATAAGCACAACAACCGTTTAGAGCAGATTCTCGCCAAGGCTGAAATCGACAATACAGAGTTTGCAGATGCAATAACGTTAAATGTGCAAAACCATGTCATTGAAACTACAATGGCCAACCTTTTTTGGGTTAAAGGTAATAAAGTATTTACGCCGGAGCTGACCTTATCAGGCGTTACGGGCGTAATGCGTCGTAAGGTGCTTGAGTTACTTAAAGTAAGTCATATTGAAGTCATCGAGGGGCGTTTTATACTTCCAGATTTGCTGAGTGCTGACGAGGCTTTCATGTGTAACTCAATATTAGGTGTCGCACCTATTCGCAGCATAGTGACATCGAACTCTAAGACTATATTTCCGATAGGAAAATTGACTCAACGACTGCAAGGGAATTTAACTACGTGATTAAAAAACTGTTGGCTTTTGTTGTGCTGATCGCAGTGATAGGCGCAGCAGCTGTTTTTTATATAATTTCACAGGCTAAACAATACGTTGAAAAGCCTATTCTATTGGAACAACCTCAGCTGTTTACTGTAGAAAGTGGTACAAGCTTTCATCATGTCATGCGCGCCTTAGTTGAAGATGAGGTGATTGAAACATCGGAGTACATCCGTTTAATTCCTCACTTATATCCAGAATTGTTGCAAGTGCGAGCGGGTACTTACCAACTTGAGCCTGGTATGTCGCTTTCGCAAACATTGGAGCATCTGAATACTGGAAAAGAATACCAGTTTGCGATCACTTTTGTTGAAGGCAGCCGCTTTTCTGAATGGGTAGATCAACTAAAAAGTGCTCCTTATTTAAAGCATGATTTAACCGATCTTTCAGAAAAAGAAATGGCTGCGAAGCTCGGAATTGAGAGAGAAAAGCTAGAAGGGTTGTTTTTAGCAGAAACCTACCATTACACAGCGGGTGCGAGTGAAAGCCAGTTATTAAAACGAGCGCATCGAAAACTCAATAAAATACTGGATGCTAGCTGGGAAGCTCGTCAAGAAAAGCTGCCATTACAGGATAAATATGAAGCCTTGATTCTCGCGTCTATCATCGAGAAAGAGACGGCTATTGATTCTGAGCGTGAGCGCGTCGCTTCTGTGTTTATCAACCGATTGAACAAACGCATGCGGTTACAAACTGATCCGACAGTTATTTATGGTATGGGTGACGCCTACGATGGCAACATTCGTAAGAAAGATTTGCGTACGCCGACACCATATAACACCTATACCATCAATGGTTTGCCACCAACACCGATTGCGATGGCTGGTGAAGCTTCCATTGAAGCGGCTTTGAATCCAGAAAGCAGCAACTATTTATATTTTGTAGCAAGTGGAAAGGGCGGACATGTATTTTCGAAATCCCTTGCTGAGCACAACCGTGCTGTTCGTGCCTATTTAAGAGAACTAAGAAAGAAAAAATGATGAAAGCAAACTTTATTGTCGTTGAAGGCCTAGAAGGCGCGGGTAAAAGCACTGCGATTAAAACCGTTTTAGATACGCTAAAAGCGGCCGGTATTGAGGATATCGTAAATACCCGTGAGCCAGGAGGCACACCGCTAGCAGAAAAAATGCGCGCTCTGGTGAAAGAAGAGCACGAAGGCGAAGAACTTAAGGACATGACGGAGTTGCTTCTTCTGTACGCTGCACGTGTTCAGTTGGTTGAGAACGTGATCAAACCAGCTTTGGAAAACGGTCAGTGGGTGGTTGGTGACCGACACGATATGTCGTCGCAAGCTTATCAAGGTGGTGGCCGTCAGATTGACGCATCGTTAATGAAAAATCTCCGGGATACAACGCTTGGTGATTTTAAACCTGCTCTCACTCTCTATATGGATATTGACCCTCGTGTTGGGCTTGAGCGTGCGCGTGGGCGTGGTGAGTTAGATCGTATAGAGAAGATGGATATTAGTTTCTTCGAGCGTACACGTGAGCGTTATTTGGAGATTGCTCATGCCGATCCTTCCGTCGTTATCATTAACGCAGAACAGACGATTGAAGGCGTGTCGCGTGATATTCGGGACGCTCTAAACGAGTGGCTAGCTCGTCAATAAGTGAAACGTAAATTTAGGTGACTCATGTTAAATGATTATCCATGGCTACAGCCAATATGGGATAACCTCAAAGTAGGGTTAGAGTCGGACAGAATACCAGGTGCGCTTTTATTACAAAGCGAGCAGGGCTTGGGCATCGAAAAACTTATCGAGTTTTTTAGCCAAGTACTTCTTTGCCAAAATTACGCGAGTGAAGCATGCGGTTTTTGTCATAGCTGCCAGCTAAATCAATCTCAAAACCACCCTGATTTACACTGGATCAAGCCAGAGAAAGAAGGAAAGGCGATAACGGTGGACCAAATTCGCGCTTGTAACCGTCTTGCTCAGGAATCATCTCAGCTTAATGGTTACCGCCTATTTGTAATAGAACCGGCGGACTCTATGAACGAGTCGGCATCGAATGCGCTGTTAAAGACGCTAGAAGAGCCTGGGGCAAAGTGCTTGTTTTTGCTCGTTACCCACAATCAGGAGCGTCTGCTCCCAACGATTCGTAGCCGTTGCCAACACTGGGTTGTTGCGCCTCCGTCAGCGGAACAAGCGATGCAATGGATGCACGAACAAGGGGCGAAGCAAGTTCCTGCTTATGCCTTAAAACTGAATATGGGCTCTCCAATAAAAACATTGGATGCGTTAAATAATGGTGAGCTCGAAGCTTACTTGGCTTTTGAACGCAGTTTTATTAAGGCAATGTCTTCGCCTGTTTCAGACGTTTCTGAGTGTGCTTCTTTAATCGCTAAACACTCAGAGCAATCACTAGACTGGGCATGGTATTTACTGACAGATGCTCAGAAAGCGCAGTTTGGTGTATCAGAAGCTCAAATGCTTCCGGGTGCGACAAAGTTTCAATCGGACAACTATAACGGTTTGTACTCATCAGCGAAGGCGCTGATGAACCTGAAAGCTCAGGTGCAAGCCTTTCCTGGCCTGAACCTTGAGCTACTATCAATGAATTGGTTAATTGAATCACGAGAGGCATTATGTTCGTAGATTCTCATTGTCATTTAGACAAATTGAATTACGACGATCTCCACATCAATGTGGAAGACGTTATTAACAAAGCTAAACAAGCAAACGTAACTGAACTACTTTCTGTTGGAGTAACGCTGGATTCTTTCCCGAAAATGATGGAAATGATCGAGCCTTATGACAATGTTTATGCTTCGTGCGGTGTGCACCCACTTGATGTTGAAAGCGACTTTTCGATGGACGTATTGCGCCACCATGCGTCGAATGCAAAAGTCGTCGCTATTGGCGAAACGGGTTTAGATTATCATTACAAGCCCGAAACGGCCGCGTTACAGAAAGAGCGCTTTGAGCAACACGTTGATCTTGCAGTGGAGCTCAACAAACCTTTAATTATCCATACCAGAAACGCACGTGCGGATACTCTAGATATTTTGCGTAAGGGTGGGGCAGAGAAATGTGGTGGTGTTATCCACTGTTTTACAGAAGATCTTCCATTTGCTGAAGCTGCACTGGAGCTGGGGTTTTATATTTCTATCTCGGGGATTGTTACTTTCCGTCAAGCTACAGAGCTAAAAGAAGTGGTGAAGACTCTACCTTTAGAGAAGCTTCTTATTGAGACAGATTCTCCTTACTTGGCTCCTGTCCCTCATCGTGGCAAAGAGAATCAACCCGCTTATGTTGTCGAAGTCGCTTCTTATATTGCGCAACTCAAATCGTGCTCTCTTTCTGAAGTGGCACAAAAAACCACCGAAAACTTCCGAGATCTTTTTTTGCGATGAAAAAATAATAAGAGCATAAAAAAGGAGCTTAGGCTCCTTTTTTGTTGATAAAAACAACAGATACGCTCACGAGTTTAATGTTTACTAAAAATGTTGATTTAATAACATTCAAAAATCACAAATGTAATTTTGTTACTAAAAATAACATTGAGGCGTATTTTATTTACGCCTTAAAATTAATTATATAAATAATTAATTCTTTATAAAACAGTAATATAAGTGCAATGCAAACCTTTTCATCGGCTGTTTTTGGGTGTGATCCAAGACTTGTTTTGAAACTAAATTTCGTAACTGTGTGGAAAGTTTGAGGGTCATCAATATATATTTAGAGCCGGAAAATATAATGCAGTTGTGGTTACATTTTCATTGGGTGCTAACCTTTAGGCTACGGGGGTGTGCCGTTAGTGCCCAAATAATACTTATAAATTTATCAGGAGCATAAACATGTTTAAGAACCTTTTTGCTAACCTGCAAAAAGTTGGTAAGGCTCTGATGCTTCCAGTATCAGTTTTACCAGTTGCAGGTATTTTATTAGGTGTGGGTGCTGCCCATCTAAGCTTTATTCCAGAGATCGTTTCTAATCTTATGGAACAAGCTGGTGGTTCAGTATTCGGCCAAATGGCACTTCTATTTGCAGTAGGTGTAGCTCTAGGCTTCACTAACAACGACGGTGTTGCAGGTCTTGCAGCTATCGTTGGTTACGGCATCATGACGGCAACGCTAGGTGTAATGGCGGGCGTTATGGGTGTTGAGAAAATCGATACAGGTGTACTAGGTGGTATCCTTGTCGGTGGTGTGGCTGCTTGGGCATTCAACCGTTTCTTCAAAATCCAACTTCCAGAGTACCTTGGCTTCTTCGCTGGTAAGCGCGCAGTGCCAATCATCACTGGTTTTGCTGCGATCATCCTAGGTGTTATCCTTTCTGTTATCTGGCCACCAATTGGCGGTGCAATTTCTGCATTCTCTGATTGGGCTGCACACCAAAACCCACAGCTAGCATTCGGTATCTACGGTGTTGTTGAGCGTTCTCTAATCCCATTCGGTCTACACCACGTATGGAACGTACCGTTCTTCTTCGAAGCAGGTTCTTGTGTTAACGCTGCCGGTGAAGCTCAAAATGGTGTACTAACTTGTTACCTAGTTGCTGATGAAGCATCTCGTGCTGCTGGTAATGGCTTCGGTCAGCTAGCGGGTGGTTACATGTTCAAGATGTTCGGTCTACCAGCTGCAGCAATCGCAATTGCTCATTGTGCTAAACCAGAAAACCGTGCAAAAGTAATGGGTATCATGGCGTCAGCTGCACTGACTTCATTCCTAACTGGTATTACTGAGCCAATCGAATTCTCATTCCTATTCGTTGCTCCACTACTATACGGTATCCACGCTCTACTAGCTGGTTCTGCATACATCGTTTCGAACACTCTAGGCTTTGTACACGGTACTTCTTTCTCTCACGGTCTGATCGACTTCCTAGTTCTATCTGGTAACGCTCAGAAGATGGTGCTAATGATTGCCGTTGGTCTAGTTTACGCAGTAATTTACTACGTAGTGTTCCGTGGTGTAATCACAGCGCTTGACCTAAAAACACCTGGCCGTGAAGATGAAACGGAAAGTGCAGCTGTAACTTCTGGCTCTGATATGGGCGGTGAACTGGTTGCAGCGTTTGGCGGTAAAGCTAACATTACTGGTCTAGATGCATGTATCACACGTCTACGTGTAGCAGTTGCAGATACAGCAGCTGTTGACCAAGACAAGCTAAAACAACTAGGCGCTGCTGGTGTTGTAGTTGTAGCTGGTGGTGTACAGGCTATCTTCGGTACTAAGTCTGATAACCTAAAAACTGAAATGGATGAGTGGATTCGTAACCACGGTTAATCGCAGTCATTCATAGTAATGCATAAAAGGAGGCTTCGGCCTCCTTTTTTAGTTCCTATTTTATTAACTGACAGTTCCTTTTTTAGTGTGATCCTAAACTCATCTTTACTTTTGTCAGCTTTTTCATACATCGAGCTTACCCATCGTTGACATATTGATATGCCATTATGTTTGAAT
>NZ_JADDYG010000304.1:63817-64506 GCF_015163535.1 Vibrio sp. OPT46
AGTGTGATCCTAAACTCATCTTTACTTTTGTCAGCTTTTTCATACATCGAGCTTACCCATCGTTGACATATTGATATGCCATTATGTTTGAATAGCGAATAATGTTTTTTTGAATAATTGATAACGTGTATGAAGAACAAATTCATTTTAGTTTTGGGACTAGTTTCTAGTACGGCAATGGCGGCAAGCGAACCAACGGATCTATCAGTTGGTATGGCTGTCGATCAACAATTAAGTGTTGTTGTAGAGTTAGATAACAAATATCGTGGCATTATCGGAAACGATGGTATGGCGTTTGATTACATCGCTAAGCGTGGAACATTCGATCAAAACATGCCTGTGACTTGGTATGTCGGCGTTGGTGGCTGGTATGAATGGGATGACGAGTTTGGTGTGAGAGTACCACTTGGTGTGAACTGGGATTTATCACGCGGCTGGGACCTTTATGGCCAAATACACCCAGAGCTAGATCTTTACAAAGGTGCTGACTTGCAACTTGGCGGCGCCGTTGGCATCAAGTACAGTTTCTAGAATTGAACTAATGTATGTATAAAAAAACGCCGGTAACTACCGGCGTTTTTTTGTATGGAATGTGCCGTCCTAAATAAGGTTGACACTTTCCACCCCCAAAATTGGAGAGTGTTATGAAATCAACAACTAAAAGAACTCAGCGCGATTACTCCCTCGCT
>NZ_JADDYG010000305.1:0-645 GCF_015163535.1 Vibrio sp. OPT46
TTAATTATAAAGCCTTCCTATGGAAGGCTTTATTTTTATCTACGAATATAAATAGAGCTCGTATTATCTTTGTGAGATTCAGGCACTCTGAATCCGAATTTCAACATAATATTAAATAAAACCTTATTAAACAGTTCTAATTCTATCGTCTCTAATTTGCTTCCTATTTTACTATCTCTAAGTTCAGGAAAATTGAACTTAGCTTCCTTTAAGATACTAGCTATCTCATCAGAATTGATGCTCTGTTTACTTAATAGTTTTTTGTTAATGAACTCTTCATATGCACGAGCACATTTCATCAATCGCAACGCAAATTCATTCATAACTGACATTCTTTGAAACGTAAAAAATTTAATTTTTAGTGAGAACACTTGCACTTCGCACTATCAAAAATAATATCAGAACGCAATTAATGCACTCTGTAAGAATTATCTGAATCAAGCTGAAGTAAAGGCTGAATATAACGTCCAATTAAAACATCTCTCCTAATTAGAACCGTCAATACAATTAAATATTTTCTTTGTTTAGGTCGCCTTTTCTTATAAGGAAATTACTTTTTCCATGGAGGAAGGCGGAACAAACAAGGTGGAAACACCACTTCCTCCCAAGAAAACAAAATAGCTTTAAACCTTTGTTTTAATTGAA
>NZ_JADDYG010000306.1:0-1025 GCF_015163535.1 Vibrio sp. OPT46
ATGAACTGTCATTGCTTCTACCAATAGACAACACACTAGTATTACCTCAAAAGCAGCTGAAGCACTACAAAGCGATAAAGAACTTATTACTTAAGGCTGGAGGCAAATACAAAAAAGGGGCATTTCATTTCGAGTATAGAAACGTAGTTGATATACAAAAGAAACTTATCGAAGGAGAAGAGCTCAATGATAAGAAAAAATACCAAATGTTTTTCTCTCCGGACACTCTAGCAGATGAAATGATGATTGACTTAGATCTCAGGCCTGAACATAGATGGATGGAACCTAGTTGCGGCGATGGTAGGTGTGCAAATCGTATGGCTCGAATTAGTGATAATGGTGTTGCTATCGAGCTGAACCCTCAGAACTTCGACATGCTTAAGCATCATAGATACGCAACTCACTGTATGGACTTTATGGAGTACCCTGAGGGTAATAAGTTCGACCGTATTTTGGCTAACCCCCCATTCAATAAGCACCAGGATATTAAGCATATAAGAAAGATGTTCAATCACTTAGACATCGGTGGCCGCTTAGTTACCATAGCAAGTGATGGAGCGGTTAACGGGACCCGTAGAATTCAAAGAGAATTCCAAGAATGGCTGAAGGAGCTGGGCGCATCGGTCACTAGTTGTAAAGAAGGGACTTTCTCCGAATCTGGTACACAAGTGAAGACTGTAAAAATAGTGATTTCAAAAGGTAAATCTAATGAGTGTTAAATGTATAGCAAGACCTAAAGAAGGCGAGAGCTGTTTAATTACTGGACTAGAGGCATCTAATCTATATTGCTATGGGGAAAATTTTATCTTGAAGGAGTTGGTACCAGCTCCAGCTGATGGTTGGACCTACGAAGATTTAGAGGAGTGCTGCTCTAAGTTTGAATACGATTATGCAGATGTCTATCTAGGCGAGCAATGGATAGGCAGCACAGAAATTTAGTGGTTAATTGAGAATGCCATGGCCTTAGATTTTTTAAGGGCCATGTCACCCCAGGAATTCACTAAAGACGAACAGAGTAATAGAAA
>NZ_JADDYG010000307.1:0-635 GCF_015163535.1 Vibrio sp. OPT46
AACATACGGTAAATCCACTCGTTACTGAGATTGGTCAGGTCATAACGGGAAATGCTCAAGGGAGAAAAATGGATAAAGAAATCACCGTTTTTGATAGCTCTGGCATTGCCATTCAGGATCTATTTGTCGCAGCAAAACTATTAGATTTGGTCGATAGAAAGGCTGCTGAATAATTTAGTCTGTCCAGTTGTGTTCACATACTAAAAGTGACTTTGCCATACCTAAAGTAATTCATGAAAAACTACATTAGCAAAGTCACTAGCAAACTTTTGTCCAAAAGTTTCTTACGCGGGGTTATGGTTGTATGATGCAAAGGAGTTGCTATTAGGCAGAGTGCTTTCTCGTATAGCAGAGCGCTGACTAGCAATAAAATGTCGAGACTTTCTTAGATCGAATTGGCGGGATAGTTGAGAATTTTGGGGTGATTTTCTCAGGTTTTGGTTAGAGAAAGGGCTTCTTGTAGAGAAAGTTGTGAATCCATTGGTATTACTGGCCTCTCTCATGATTCATAAAAACAAAAATTAATTCTTGTGGAGATTAAATCATCCCAACCGTCCTTAGTCGAATACAAACAAGCCTTTCATTGATTAAATGAAAGGCTTGTTTGCTATTGGGGCTCCCAACTTTGACGTCTC
>NZ_JADDYG010000308.1:0-740 GCF_015163535.1 Vibrio sp. OPT46
AACCTCACCTAATACATCAACTAGTGTGCTGTCAGGCGACAGCGCAATTGGATGAATAGGATTGTAGGAAAAACCTTGCTAAGAGGAAGGAAAATGACTCTTTCCAAAAGTGAAAATCAGTGTCTTGATTATGGGAATAGCGATGTCAGGTATTGAAATACCTAGTGATAGGATGATTGCTTAAAACTTACGCTGACAGAAAACTAACAAACTGAAAGTGTTCTTTCAGTGTTCTATGCCTTCAGATTTTCTTGCGATGCCTCTAGCGCTTCGATTTAAACCCGTGTGTTCACAAGCGCAGTTTTATACCATGCCACTTGAAGAGAGCTTGTTATACACCAGGCATGAGCACAGTAGCCAACTTTGTACTGATATCTGTTAGATAGGTTTGGCTATTGACGCTGAACATCACTTCAAATTATTTCTAAACTTTTCATTGACTCTGCCGCTAAAAGTGGAGGTGTTAATTCGCACTTTGGCCACTCATAATGTCGTGTTCAAAAATGAGACAATTTTACATGGTTTGGTATGGAAATGTGCGTTAGCCGTCCTTTTGATGGTTTACAAATTTTGTTGTAACGACTAAAAAGGACTTTTGGATTTTTAGCCAGAGAACGGCTTCTCATGGCGTTTGCATCAAACTTTTCTGATGCGTATTTTTGGTTGGATAATTGGCTTTATGAGTAACGTAACCAGCACCATTTTGACAGAAAGTGGTACCAATGAGCTTGAAATCATCG
>NZ_JADDYG010000308.1:750-2874 GCF_015163535.1 Vibrio sp. OPT46
TGGCTTCTCATGGCGTTTGCATCAAACTTTTTCTGATGCGTATTTTTGGTTGGATAATTGGCTTTATGAGTAACGTAACCAGCACCATTTTGACAGAAAGTGGTACCAATGAGCTTGAAATCATCGAGTTTCATTTAGAAAAAACATTGCCAGATGGCAGCACAAAAACTTGTTATTACGGCATTAACGTTGCGAAAGTACGAGAAGTGATTCGCGTGCCAGAAACAACCGATTATCCAAACGCACAACCTCATATGATTGGTGTGTTCTCATCCAGAGATGTACTGACGCCTTTAGTGGATTTAGCTGGTTGGTTAGGTGTGCCAACACGACAAGATCTGGAGCGCAAGTTTGTAATCGTTACGGATTTCAACAAAATGACCAATGGCTTCTTAATTGACAGCATTTCGCGTATTCATCGCATCTCTTGGAATGATGTGGAATCACCAAGTCAGTTTTTGGAAGCGGGCGAACAAGATTGTGTAGTAGCCGTTGTCCGTAAAGAAGGCAACCTGATCATGATTCTCGACTTTGAAAAAATCATCGCAGACATCAACCCAGAACTGAGTATGGAAAAATACGATGTGAAAGGGGACAAGTCGGTGGATCTCAACCAGAGAATGGTCGGTAAGCGTAATGCTAAAACGATCATGGTGGTGGATGACTCAGCATTTATTCGCTCTTTGATCCAAGATACATTAGCTTCTTCAGGTTACAATGTGATCACATGTAAAGACGGTGGTGAGGCGCATGAGAAGTTGATGAGCTTGATCGAGGTCGCGAAAGAAGAAAACTTGCCAGTTAAAGAGCTATTAGATGCGGTGGTTACGGACGTAGAAATGCCTCGAATGGATGGTATGCACTTAGTGAAGAGACTACGAGATACCGAAGCGTTTTATGAAATGCCGATCATTATGTTCTCGTCATTGATGAGTGAGGATAACCGAGCGAAAGCACTATCTCTTGGCGCAAATGATACGATTACCAAGCCAGAGATTGGCCGCATGGTGAATATGATGGATAAATACGTGTTTAACTTTGCGTAAAAAACCGATCAGATGAAGCAAATAAGGCTGCCGATTGGCAGCCTTATTTTTATTGAGGGCAGGGAAGAATCTCTAAGGTGTAACTCTCGTTTGGAGTCTGCGGCGGCCCATATAAAATTCCGCATTGTGTAAGGCTAGCTCTTTTTTCGTCGGCTGCAGCAATGACCATTTCGCGAGTTGTTGAACCAGCCGGGTGATGAAATGTTTTCCAATCCGAGTCTTCTTCGTTCAGTCCTTGCACGAGTAACTTCATCGATTCGCTATCAGAATCAGGATATCCATATAAAAAAACACAGCGCTTTGAACCACCAATATTACAGCCGTCAAATGGTAAATCTGCCATTAAAGCACTGTCTACGAAGTTTGAAACGTAAGGCTTGCTTTCCAATCCCGCAATCGCCATTTTCCCATAACCCACGCCTAATGCTGACGCAATAGCGCCTTTCATTCCTTCCAAACGTGCTTCACGTGCATCGCTTTGAAGGTTTAAAAAGCGTGGCGCGGCAGTGACAGCAAGAATACCGAGCACGACAATAACTACGACAAACTCTATTAGAGTAAATCCCGTTTGTTTTTTCATATTATTTTCACAGCAAGTTAAAGGTAGAAAAACACTGACCGTACACTTGTTTATTGTGTAAATAAGCACGGTAATGATAAATCGATCAGTAGTATAAAGAGGTGAGTTGTAAAGTGCTATACCGACGCCGCACTAATTGACTGAATCCATTAAATGCAATGGAGAATTCACGGGTCTAATTCTGCTAGATTTTAAGAGGTCATTAATTCCGCTGAAGAAATGCTGCGTGAACAGGCGAGCATGAATCCTCTTCGATGTAAGCAAACATGTACATCAGCGGAATGAAATACAAAATGCAAATGAGGGCGAACCGCACAAATGGATTGTCTTTTTATTCACTTTGATGAATGCTACGCGGAATTCATATCGCAGTATGCCTGAGGTATTCACCATGTGAATGTGCTTTGGTTTTGTGTTTATTTTTCAAATATAAGAATAATCTAAATGGAATTCGATTCGATAAACTTCCTTGCAATAGGTTTGATATTTCTTGGCTCT
>NZ_JADDYG010000308.1:2884-6054 GCF_015163535.1 Vibrio sp. OPT46
ATGAGGTATTCATCATGCGAATATGCTTTGGTTTTGTGTTTATTTTTCAAATATAAGAATAATCTAAATGGAATTCGATTCGATAAACTTCCTTGCAATAGGTTTGATATTTCTTGGCTCTTATGTCCAGACCGCAATCGGTTTTGGCTTGGCTATTGTTGCCGCACCTTTACTGATTCTTTGGGCGCCAGAATATGTTCCTGCGCCAATCTGTTTAGTCGCGTTATTTATTTCGTTGATGAATGCGATGAAGCACCGCAGTAGTGTTGAAATCGGCGGCTTAAAGATGGCGTTGATTGGGCGAGTGCCGGGATCAATTGCTGGTGGCTTGCTACTCTTTTTTGTATCTACACAAACTCTCACGCTTTGGATTGGTTTGTTGGTGCTGTTTGCAGTCGTGGTGAGTGTTTTACCGTTTCGGGTTGAGCCTACGCCTTCGCGTATGACATGTGCTGGTTTCTTTTCTGGGTTGTTTGGTACCAGTTCTGCGATTGGAGGCCCTCCGATGGCGTTATTGTTGCAGCATCAAGAAGCAAATCAGTTACGCGGCAACTTATCGGCTTTTTTTGTTTTCAGTTCGATTATTTCACTAATAGTACAAATCCCAGTGGGCTTCTTCACATTGCATCATTTGGTCATTACTATTCCTCTATTACCTGCTGCGGCGCTTGGTTACTGGCTAGCAATGAAAACTACCCAGTCGTTACCAAAAGAAAAGATTCGGTTTGGGGCACTTATGTTGTGTTTTGTGAGTGGCTTTACCGCCGTCGTACAAGCGTTGAGCCAATAATGCCATCTGCATCATAAAGTCACTGCGGGATTGCATTCCTTTTTATGTATGGCGGACTTGTTTACTTACGCCAAATTGGTCGTTTAGATGGGCGATAGTTTTATGAATAACACTCGTTATGGCACTTTTATGGCAGCATTCTCCTTTGTGATCTGGGGATTGCTACCAATTTATTATCGTTATTTACCGAATGCTTCTATGGATGAGTTGCTAGCATGGCGAATCATTGGGTCTGTACCTGTCGGGTTTCTAATTGTACTTGGGATAACCCGTCGAGGGCTGAATTGGAAAGAAATCTGGCTTGATAAAAAATCCTTGTGGTACACGTTTGTGGCGAGCAGTTTGATGTGTATTTCTTGGAGTGCGTTCACTTGGGCTTTGACCCATCATCGGGTCATCGATGCCAGCTTAGGCTTCTTTATTGGACCATTAGTATCTGTTGCGCTGGGCGTATTTATTCTTGGGGATAGGCTCTCAAAAGGCAAACTTATTGCAATAGTGTTGGCAACAATTGGTGTTATGTATCAAGTGATTCACTATGGTCAGCTACCCGTTATCGCACTAACGATGGGGTTGTTCTTTGCTTTGTATGGGCTGTACAAGAAGAAGATAAATTATGACTGGAGTACAACCTTGTTTGTTGAGGCGTTGTTACTGACTCCAGTTGCACTCGCCTATTTGCTCTATAAACAATGGGCAACTGGTGAACTGGCTTCGGGCACAGATACCACAACATTGCTTTTGTATTTTGGCAGTGCACCTATCACACTTTTACCACTCGTATTTTATTCTATCGCAATACGTATAACTAATTTATCAACCGTCGGTCTAATGCAATACATCGAGCCAAGCTTGCAGTTTGTGTTGGCAGTTATGTTTTTTGGCGAGTTGTTTGACGAAGTGAAAGCGGTGACCTTTGCATTTATTTGGGTAGGGCTGTTGTTCACAATTTTTGAAAGTATTATCAAAGGGCATCGGCGCAAAAAGCTAGTCAAACACCCCTTATAGTGGTTTCAATATTCTCACATATTAGCTTCTTTATTCTTATGCCCTCCATTCGAGGGCATTTTTAATACCATAAAGCATTGGCTTTCGTTTTTTGCCCGAATAGAAATCATAACTTGAGATTATTTGACGCATTATCATAATGATACCGCTATAGTTATAGCCAAGTGACACGCTTATATAAGTGAAAACCAGATCAAGAAGGACGACATATGATCACAGCTCTGTATGCCAACATTCTCGCAATACTCATTATTTGGTTGGCTGTTCAAGTAATTAAGCAACGTCGCTTAAATCAAATTGCTTATGCCGATGGTGGGGTAGAGGCTCTACAAATTGCTCGTAGTGCCCAGAGTAATGCGACAGAATATATCCCCATCACCCTGATTTTAATGGCACTTTTAGAATTTAATAGTGCTTACCCAACATGGATACATCTCACCGGTATTATTTTTGTAATTGGTCGAGTTATTCATGCTAAAGGCATATTGAAAAAAGACTTGAAAAAGCGCATTAGAGGGATGCAGGTGACATTTCTGGTGATACTTTCATTGGTTGTGTTAAATATGATTTACCTGCCATACGATAAGTTATGGTAAGTCTGCGACGTTACATTCCACCACCTTGGATACTCGTTCTGATTGGATTAGTACTGAATATTGGCGCGATCATCGTTACTAGCTTAGTCCTTGATAAGTTGGGTAAACAGCACTCGCAGCTCGCAGAGCAAACAGCAGAAAACTTGTATTCCATCCAACTCGCATGGAACAGTGTGGAAACCCTAGAAAGGAAAAGAGAAGCTTTACTGCTGCATGTGCACATAAGTCAGAGCGTAGCGATACCTTTAGAGCTAGAAGAGGTATTAGCAGGGCATTTATCTTCTTGGGTTCTCAACGAGTCGGATGAAATAAAAATTGATCAACTTCCTCAACTGATGTCAAAGATAAATCAGGCACAAGCTTCGTATAGAGACCGCATCGATAATTACTACATTGAGAATGTAGAGCTCAATGAGGTAATGGCAAAGCAGGATGAAAAGATCGCTTGGTACAAGAATATCGGACTCTTCTTGCAAGTATTCGGACTTGCGTTAATCCTTGCACGCGACTTAGCTAGGAAGCAATAAAAGCAAGAGCTAAAGATCAGGTTTATTGCGAAATGCCAATGGTAGTTTGCAAATTGCAATTTATTCGGTGAGCAAACAGTAGCTATTGGTTAAGTTTTAATGAAAGTGATTAAATAACAACCTGTTTTTGTGCACTGAAAAGTTGGCACGGCTCATGCTTTAGTATGAGTGACCCTTTCTAAGCCGAGGGTCACCTAGCCAACTGACGTTGTTAGTGAACCATCTTGTTCACAAATATATACAGCCAAT
>NZ_JADDYG010000308.1:6064-6429 GCF_015163535.1 Vibrio sp. OPT46
TGTGAGCAAACAGTAGCTATTGGTTAAGTTTTAATGAAAGTGATTAAATAACAACCTGTTTTTGTGCGCTGAAAAGTTGGCACGCCTCATGCTTTAGTATGAGTGACCCTTTCTAAGCCGAGGGTCACCTAGCCAACTGACGTTGTTAGTGAACCATCTTGTTCACAAATATATACAGCCAATCACGACTCCTTGTGGTTGGCTTTTTTTTATGCAGTCTAGAACTGTGCTTTAATCCAGATCATGCGATGGTCGGAAGATACATCCTTACCATCACCATACTTACCGATACGTGCATCGTTAAATAGTTTACGGCCTTCTTCATAAGACGCTGACCAGTACACACCAGAGTCTATTACATTCAA
>NZ_JADDYG010000308.1:6439-14324 GCF_015163535.1 Vibrio sp. OPT46
ATGCAATCTAGAACTGTGCTTTAATCCAGATCATGCGATGGTCAGAAGATACATCTTTACCATCACCATACTTACCGATACGTGCATCGTTAAATAGTTTACGGCCTTCTTCATAAGACGCTGACCAGTACACACCAGAGTCTATTACATTCAAATTTGCTGAAGGCAAGGCATAGTCTACCCCTAAGCCAAACGTTGAAGTGATGCGATTCGGATATGGGTGAGTTGAACTGCGGTCAACAGCGTGTTCAGCTGCACCAAAGCTTGTTGGGTAAAGCTCACCATTCATCACGGTTTGGTTAACCAATGGATCGTTGTGCAGCTCTTGCATTACAGAGCTAATACCGTCACCAGCCACTGGATCAAGGTTTTGATCACCCATCATTACGAATTTAGCGCCGTTCGTTAAGCCACCTGTTTTACCCGCATCGTCGTAAAAATAGTCTTTGCCTTGAATGTAATGATGCCAAAACTCCACTTCTGCTGCGTTTTGCGCTTTGTTTTTACCGGTGTCGAATACTGGTGGAGTAGGATGAGACATCAACAAGTGTACAACTTCCTCGCCATTGCGTGTTGGAATGATGATTGGCGCGTCGACGTGATTTTTCGAAGATAGACGCACTTGATCCCACTCTTCCGCTGAGTACCATTCATCACCACACTTCATGCCGTCTGGAATCTTTTGCGAACCGTCACAGATAGTAATGGTTGGAATTGTCGCACCTTCCATATCTTTCCATTTAAATGCTTGGAATGTACGTGTGTTTGCCGTGTCAATTTTATACTTAGACATAAGGGCAAATGCATATTGACCATGGTACATGCCAAAGCCCCATGCATCACCTGGCATTTGACCTGCGGTTCCGTTGTTGTCGAGATCAAACTCACTCAACAACCCTGTATTAGTTGAGTAAGATTCAGCATAAGGGTATTCAATAGGCTCAAGGTTTGCTTCACCGCCCGCGCCATTGATGCTTTGCGCGACAGACAAGTAGTTCTTCTGGAATCCTTCAATGGCTGCTTTGTTTTCACCTGTTCCATCGTTGTTGTATTCCGCCATCATGAGAACATCAGGACGATTCTTTTGAATGATTGCTGCAACGTTACGAATTTGAATGACTTTTTCCGCAGTGGTTTTGTCTTCGGCTGCGATTGAACCGTCTAAATAAGAGGTGACCAACGCAGCTTGCTGCGTTGGTTCAATTTGCATTTCATCTACCAAAGTTTCGAAGGTAGCGCGGTCAAAAGAGAGGTTGTAAGTCGCTATTTTTACTTCTTTAGGCTGAACATTGACGTATTCAGTATCGTCATTACATCCAGATAGTAGAGCGGCGCCAACAAGGACAGCGATAGAGGTTTTGATTGCTTTCATGGGTACGTCATACCTTATAATTAATTCGGCTGAATATTAAAGTCATCAGTCATTGTTTTAAGCGATATTAGTCACACAAACGTTTTCATATTTACATGTTCAATTAGTTTTTGTGTGATTTGTGCAATAAATGCAACACTTTCAACACCAGAAGGTTATATGTAAATTGTTAAAAAACGGTGTCGTTATTGATGCGAAATAGAGAGTCCGCCACCGTTAAAAAGAAAAGCGTAGAATTTAAGCGTACATGAGATGTTTGAGTTGTATGCTTATCGCCGTGTTTTATTTTTTATGTTTAAATTTCTGTATATAATAAGCAGTCAATCAGAAGTGAGGACGACCTCACCGCTCTATCTTTTCTCGGGGACGACCCCATCTCGTTGGGAAATGTGACATGGCTTGGGGAATTCTCTTCATTGCGGGCCTGTGTGAAATCGCATGGGCTGTCGGTCTTAAATATTCACAAGGGTTTACCAAATTCGGTGCTTCGGCATTCACTATTGTCTTTATGTTATTGAGCTTTTGGTTGCTTGGCATTGCGTTAAGAACCTTGCCTTTAGGCATTGCTTATGGAGTATGGGTAGGGATTGGCGCAATAGGCACGGCAGTCGTGAGTATTTATCTGTTCAATGAGCCAGCAACACTTATCAAAGCCTTAAGCTTGCTAATGATTGTCGCTGGTATCGCAGGGTTAAAAATATCAGCTTAACGTTAGGCTAAACACAAAACAGCCAGAGTCACTCTGGCTGTTTTTCTAAATGTCGTGTTTACGGTTCTGGCGAGGTATATCAAGCGTTGCGCTTAATAAAAGGTAACCGTAAGTGATGACCAAACGCATTAATTAATGCGCCTGTAACAATCAGACCGCCACCGACGTACGTCCAAATGATCGGAACCTCGCCAAAGAAAATGATGCCCAACAACACAGAAAATACGATCTGGATATACGAATAAGCGGAGGCTTTACCCGCTTGTTGAGTTTGCATCGCTTTGGTTAAACCCAATTGTCCAATTTGGGTAAAGACACCAACTAGAACCAACATGAAAGTCAGATATAGATCGGGCATTACAAAATCGTCGCCAATCAGTAAGAGTGAAGCGGGGAGAGCAACCAACGGGAAATAGAAAATGATCACTGAGCTGTCTTCTGTCTGACTCAGTTTTCTGACAATGACGTAGGCAATTGAGCTACCAAATGCGCCTAAGATCGCAATCATGACGCTAAACATTGGTAAAGCGCTATCTGAGCCTTGCCCAGTTTCTGGGCTTACCATGATATAGATGCCGAGTAAGCACAACGCAATACAAAGGAAAGTTGACGGCTGGATGCGCTCTTTCAAGAAAAATACGGCGAGTAGTGCAGTAAATACCGGATGAATATACTGGAATATCGTCGCTTCTGCCAAAGGTAAGGTGGTCACTGAATAATATACACACATCAGAGCCATCGTGCCCACAGCACCGCGTGCAAATAGTAATGGCTTATTATTGCCCCATACAGAAATTCGTTTTCGCTTTACATCGAAATAACTAATGATAAGTGAAACGAGCGCTCTTGCTGCAACGATTTCAAAAACGGGGATACCGTAGTTGCCGACGTGCTTTACTGTAGCCGACATCAGAGCAAAGCCGAACGCGGAAAGCACCATAAAGCGCACACCGATGGGAATCATAGTGTTGAATGAATTGGACATTTTACTGCTCATTTGTTGCGACAGATCTCACTTTAGCATACTTAGTTAGCGATTAAATCCTCTCAACTCAAACACTTCTGTCGACAAGATGAATAAACAGTAGAATACGTAGCAATTAATCTGCCTCTCTTCAGCGTAACAATAAAAACTCGATATTTAAGGAGCTTACATGATCCCGATAAAAGCAACGCATGTTTCAGGCGTTGTCATTTCAAAAATTGATGGCATAGAAAAAATGCTGTTACTCAAACGCGTAAAAGGTGGCTATTGGTGCCATGTTGCAGGTGGTATCGAAGCGGGTGAAGCCGGGTGGCAAACCATTTTAAGAGAGTTAAAAGAAGAGACACTAATTGACCAAGTTGAGTTACATACAGCAGACTTTCTAGAGCAGTTCTACGAAGCAAAAAATAACCGTATCATGGTTATCCCATGTTTTGTGCTATTTTGTCCGCCTAACCAATCAGTTGTTCTTAACGAAGAGCATACAGAGTATCGCTGGTGTACGATTGAAGAAGCTAAGCAGCTGGCTCCGTTTGCCAATCAGCATCACCTCTATGAACATGTATGGAAGCATTATGTAGATGTGGCATCACTAACGCCATTTACGCTGATCGATCAAAAGGGCTAAATGAACGGCAACGGCTTTGATTAGTTTTTATAGAGAGGTTTGTTCTCATAAAATGAAGCGTTAGGATTTGCGCTGAGCGTTCACAATAAAAAGGAATAACATCTATGGATGAAGTCACATGCCAAGAGACGTATCAAGGAAATCACTTACAGAAGCGTTTTTCCGTCTCGCAAAGGATCTCAATTGAGCCCCTTAATACGAAACACGCGTCCGCTTTACTAGAGGTTGTGAACACTCACCGAGAGAGCCTTGAGGGCTATCTACCTTGGACGGATTCTGTCACGAATCATCGAGAGGCCGTGAACTACATTTCCCAGCGAGTGAACAGTAACGCGCTGGATTCCCACTGGTGTGCAATTTATTTTGATGAGCAGCTTACGGGTGTTATTGGCATTAAAGGTGTGGATTCACATACACGTGTTACTGAAATTGGCTACTGGCTTGCTAACAATGGGCGAGGCCATCGTGTGATTGATCAAGTACTCGCAGTATTGATCCCTTTCTTGAAGAAGAAAGGGCACGCACAATTCATTCAGTTCCATTGTATGGAAGATAACATCGCTAGCATCAATATTGCTGAGCGTGCAGGCGCCACATTAAAAGAATACGTTGATCATGAGTTCGATATGCTTGACCGCTCTCAACGACTAGGCATTTATGAACTACGTTTGACGTAGTATCCACCCTAGAGATATTTTAATCAGAGTTCGAACTCTAACTTCACGAGCGCTACAATAGTAACATTGTTGCGCTCGTGTTAACTTGGGGCGTCATTGGTAGAAACTAGGCTAGGAGAAGCATCATGAACGCAATCACAGAGGTTGAAGTAGATAACTTGTTACAGCAAAGCCTCGAACGCTTAAAAGCGGCATATGCAGCCGAGCCTTATCCTAGTTTAGATGAACGTAAACAGCGCCTCGTTTTGTTAAAAAAATCGCTGCTTGAGAACAAACAAGCTCTGGTTGAAGCGTTAAGTGACGATTTTGGCTATCGCTCAGAATTTGATACCGCTATGACCGACGTTTTGCCAACGGTCTCGCATATTAATTATACCCTCAAACGACTAAAAAAATGGTGCAAACCCAGCAAGCGCGAATCCGGCTTATTGCTCGCACCTTCTAAAGTCACCGTTCAGTATCAACCGTTAGGTGTCGTCGGGATCATTTCACCGTGGAACTTTCCTGTGATTTTGAGCCTTGCGCCTTTAGTGACAGCATTGGCTGCTGGCAACCGCGTGATGATGAAGCTCAGCGAATTTACGCCAAAAACCAATAAAGTCATCGTCGATATTTGCCGTGGGTTGTCTGAGTATGTCGAAGTTTTTGAGGGTGAAGCAGACGTCGCACAAGCATTCAGCCAACTGCCATTCGCTCACCTTTTGTTCACGGGTTCTACGAGTGTTGGTCGCGCAGTGGCAAAAGCGGCAGCGGAAAACCTTACCCCGGTGACGTTAGAGTTGGGTGGAAAGTCCCCGGTGATCATTGCAAAAGATGCAGACATGAAGAAAGCCGTTGATGCTATCTTGTTTGGTAAATGCATTAATGCAGGCCAGATTTGTGTCGCGCCTGACTACGCATTTGTACCGCAAGAACGTGTCGAAGAGTTCATTTCGCTATTCTTAAAACGTTTTGAAAAGCTCTATTTAAAATCCAACAAGAATCAAAAGCTGACCCATATTGTCAACCAACGACAATATGATCGTTTGACTGCGCTACTTGAGGATGCAAAAGCGCAAGGTGCTAACCTTCACACTGTTGAGGCGTCGCCCCAAGAGGAACGACTTCTGTATCCTCATTTGGTCACGGATGTGTCGCCGAATATGCGAATCATGCAAGAGGAGATCTTCGGGCCATTTCTACCTGTTAAGCCCTACAATGCCGTTGATGAAGCGATTGACTACATTAATCAGCACCAAAGACCACTTGCGCTGTATGTTATGTCGGACGACAAATCGACTATCAAACATATTGTACGCAACACCCACAGTGGTGGCGTCGGCGTTAATGATACGGTTTTACATGTTGGCGCTGAAGATGCGCCTTTTGGTGGCGTTGGTGAATCGGGTATTGGGCATTATCACGGAGAGGAAGGATTCAGAACTTTTAGTCATGCGAAAACCATTCTTCACACACCGAAATGGTTGCCAAGAACGAGCGTATTAATGCGCCGTAGGGCTATGGCGATAAAAGCGATCCAAAAGATCTTTGTTCGATAATAATTATGATTTGATTGATAAAAAACCGCCCGAATAGGCGGTTTTTTGTTTCTATATGCTCTGAAACGCTGGGCACCAAAGTCCGAGAAACTTCCATCGCGTGCTACCAACAAAACAAAGAAAGGCTCTTGTTGATAGAGCCTTGTTCAGGAAGTGTCGAGAGATCTTGGCAAGTTTAATGCAGAACTTCACTGCTGAATCTTAGATATCTACAGTCGTTCATCAGTTCTTTAAACGCCTTTCGGTCCAGCTTAATCAGAGTTTCATGATCGCCAGCTTCAAGGTAGACATGTTCCAAGTTTGCTAGTCTTTCATCGCAAACTGTCGACATGTGGTAAGGGCTACCAATCGGTGGAATAGCGCCGTGTTCACAATCGGTGAAGAGTCGGTAAACCATACGCTCTTTCACCAAGTGGAAGGTGGCATTAAATTCGTCGTTTAATCTCGACAAACTGATTTTGTTGTTGGCAGGTAAGACCGCCATCATATGACGCCCTTCATGATCCTCTAGAATCACACCTTTTGCGATATTCATTAAAGGCACACCTGCTGTAACACCACTTTGTAGCGAGCTATGACTGTGGCTGTGATTCACGGTTTGAAAGTGAATGTTATGCTCAGTCAAATATTCATCTAATCGGGTTGCAATCGTCATATAGCCTCCACGTGTATGAGACCCATAAAAAGTATAGGTTAGTCGGGCGACAATCGCGCATTTTACTCGGCGACACTGACGCTCTTTACGCTCCTGTTCTACGCTTATTGCAAGCCAGCGAGAAAGCATGGTTAACAATAATAAATAGGGGGCAACATGAGCAAGCCAATCATCGCTGATAACAAGCCGATCAAAGTAGAGTTGAAAGCTGGGCAAGAATATTACTTCTGCCGATGTGGGCGTTCTAAAAATCAACCTTACTGCGATGGGTCTCATTCGGGAACCGGCTTAAAGCCAATGAGCTTTAGTGCGGAAAAAGACGAAGATGCCTATCTCTGCCAATGTAAGCATACCGCCAATGCTCCTTTTTGTGATGGTACACACAAGCGATTTACCGCAGAGCAAGTCGGTAAAGAGGGACCGGAACAAAAGCGAGAGAAAAGAGACAAACCAACGGCGTCTGCTACTCAAGAAGAACCAACCCTCGAGTTTATCCACCAATTAGCGAGAGAAGGACTCTCTAAACTCGGTCATCATGGTCCGATGGCTGCAATGGGGGTTCCTAGGCATTTGCTACCACATTGGGATGCTATACAAATCATGGTGGCGCAAATGGCGACACAACCGTTGTTGGAAGACGTTCCTGTGTCTACCGAGTTGATTGTGGGACCAAACGCGCGTAAGCCGCTCAGACTCGCCATTCCTTTGTTGGTGTCGGACATGAGTTTTGGCGCACTTTCTGAAGAGGCGAAAATTGCACTAGCAAAAGGTGCAGAGTGGGCAGGGACTGGGATTTGCTCTGGTGAGGGTGGCATGTTACCGGAAGAACAAGCCGCTAATTCACGGTATTTCTATGAGCTTGCTAGTGCTCAATTTGGCTACGACGAATCTAAGCTTCTTAATGTTCAGGCGTTTCACTTTAAAGGTGGGCAAGGAGCAAAAACGGGCACGGGTGGTCATCTGCCTGCAAATAAAAATGTAGGTAAGATCTCTCAGGTGAGAGGCATCCCCGAAGGACAACCAGCGATATCACCACCAACGTTCAAAGATCTTCACACTACTCACGATTTCAGAAAGTTTGCTGACAGAGTTCGTGGCATCACAGGCGGTATTCCAATTGGATTTAAACTCAGTGCCAACCATATTGAGCAAGACATTCAGTTTGCGCTTGATGCTGGGGCTGATTATATCATCTTAGATGGTCGCGGTGGTGGCACGGGTGCGGCGCCAACTATGTTCCGTGATCATATTAGTGTTCCCACCATCCCTGCATTAGCTCGTGCACGTAAGTACTTAGATGAAAAAGGCGTAAGTGACCGCG
>NZ_JADDYG010000308.1:14377-19411 GCF_015163535.1 Vibrio sp. OPT46
TCACATTAATCATCACCGGTGGGTTGCGAGTTCCTACGGATTTTGTCAAAGCGTTGGCACTTGGAGCAGACGGAGTAGCGATAGCAAACAGTGCGATGCAATCGATCGGTTGTGTCGCGGCTCGCATCTGCAACACCAATAATTGCCCGGCAGGCATTGCGACACAAAATGCCGATTTGAGGCAGCGTCTCGACGTTGAAAAGTCATCCCAGCAACTGAAAAATTTCTTCGAATCCTCGGTCGAGCTCATGAAAGTCATGGCGAGGGCGTGTGGTCATCACGCTCTGAATGAATTTAGTCATCATGATTTAGCGACCTGGGATCACAACATGGCGAGGCTGTCTGGGATTAAGTATTCAGGTATGGACTTAAACTGATCTCTATCCATATTTTCTGCATATAGGTACATGTTTGATAACAATTATTTATTCGCTGAAATGTTTGAAATTTTGACTTGGCGTTAACTAAAAAAACAGTGTATGAACTACGCTGTTTGAGGTGGATATTCGATTTATTGAATAACAAAGAGTGGTTACCACAACCACGACACGAAGGAGCATTATATGAGCAAAGCAAACGGCGGTTCGGTAGGTAAATGTCCAGTTATGCATGGTGGGCAAACATCTACAGATAAGTCGGTGATGGATTGGTGGCCGAATGCCTTGAACTTAGACATCCTGCATCAACACGACTCCAAAACCAACCCATTTGGCCAGGACTTTAATTACAAAGAAGAACTGAAAAAGCTAGATGTCGAAGCACTTAAAAAAGATTTAAAAGATTTAATGACTGATAGCCAAGACTGGTGGCCTGCCGACTGGGGACACTACGGTGGTTTAATGATCCGAATGGCATGGCATGCAGCGGGCAGTTATCGTATTGCGGATGGCCGTGGCGGTGCTGCTACAGGCAACCAACGCTTTGCTCCTCTCAACTCTTGGCCAGATAACGCCAACCTGGATAAGGCTCGACGCCTTTTATGGCCAATCAAGAAAAAATATGGCAACAAACTAAGTTGGGCAGACCTGATTGTCCTTGCCGGTAACATGGCGTACGAATCCATGGGCTTTAAGACCTTTGGCTTTGCGTTTGGACGAGAGGACATCTGGCACCCAGAAAAAGACACTTACTGGGGCTCTGAGCAAGAATGGTTAGCCACAAGTGACGCTGATAACAGCCGCTACTCTGGTGAGCGAGATTTAGAAAACCCGCTTGCTGCGGTAATGATGGGTCTTATCTATGTGAACCCTGAAGGGGTAGACGGTAACCCAGATCCTCTCAAAACAGCACATGACATGCGAGTGACCTTTGCGCGAATGGCAATGAACGATGAAGAAACCGTCGCGCTCACAGCTGGTGGTCACACGGTGGGTAAGTGTCATGGTAATGGTGATGCCGCAAACCTTGGCCCAGAGCCCGAAGCAGCAGACGTTCATGAGCAAGGTCTTGGCTGGATTAATCACAAAACACGTGGTATTGGCCGTGACGCGGTAACGAGTGGTATTGAAGGTGCTTGGACAACAAACCCTACACAATGGGATTACGGATACTTCCACCTACTATTTAAGTATGACTGGGAACTGAAAAAGAGCCCAGCCGGCGCATGGCAATGGGAGCCAATCGACATTGAAGAACAAGACAAGCCTGTCGATGTTGAAGACGGTTCTAAGCGCTACAATCCAATCATGACCGACGCCGATATGGCGCTCAAAATGGACCCTGAATATCGTAAGATTGCAGAAAAGTTCCAAAATGACCCTGCGTACTTTGATGACGTTTTTGCTCGTGCCTGGTTTAAGTTGACACACCGCGATCTAGGACCAAAATCATGTTATTTCGGCCCAGATGTGCCAAGCGAAGATCTTATTTGGCAAGACCCAACGCCCGCAGGTAAGACAGACTACGATGTCGATTTAGTGAAAACAAAAATTGAAGCAAGTGGCCTATCCATTAGTGAGTTAGTCAGTACGGCGTGGGATAGCGCGCGTACTTACCGTGGCTCTGACCGTCGAGGAGGTGCAAATGGCGCGAGAATTCGCTTGGCTCCGCAAAAAGATTGGCAAGGGAACGAACCTGAACGTCTAAGCCGTGTTCTTGCTGTGCTAGAAAAAATAGCAGCAGAAGAGGGCTGTAGTGTTGCAGACGCTATCGTGATTGCTGGGAACGTAGGTATTGAGCTGGCTGCGCGTGCCGCAGGTCATGATGTTTCCGTGCCATTCGCGCCAGGCCGAGGTGATGCCACCCAAGAGATGACGGATGTGGAATCGTTCGAAGTACTTGAGCCTGTTGCTGACGGTTTCCGAAATTGGTTGAAGAAAGACTACGCGGTTATGCCAGAAGAGCTTTTATTAGATCGTGCTCAGCTTATGGGGCTAACGGCGCCAGAAATGACGGTACTTATCGGTGGTATGCGCGTTCTAGGCAGTAACTACGGCGGTGGAAAAGAGGGCGTATTTACTGAGCGAGTCGGCACTTTGTCGAATGATTTCTTCGTGAACCTTACTGACATGGCATATACGTGGAAACCAGTGAGTGCTAATCAATATGAAATCCGTGATCGTAAAACCGACGCTGTGAAGTGGACGGCTACTCGAGTGGATCTTGTCTTTGGTTCAAACTCGATCCTGCGTTCGTATGCGGAAGTGTATGCGCAAGATGATAATCAGGAAAAATTCATCCATGACTTCATCGCCGCATGGACGAAAGTCATGAACGCGGATCGTTTTGACTTGCAATAAGTGAAACGATGTTCATCGATAGATGCGTAAACAAAGTTGATGAATAAGTAAGAGAGGCGGGCGAAAAGCTCGCCTTTTTCTTTACCTATCTTTTTACTTTGATTGTTACTTTGATTGAAAATTAAGCTCATTTGAACCATAATAACTGGACCATATGAACCACAGGAGCTTGATATGGCAACTGCAGCATTAAAAAGCTTCAAACCGAAACAACCTCATAAAGCCAATTTCTGGTTTATGTTGGGTATTGAAGACGCTGAAACAGGTCGCACTGATGCGGTTCACAAAGGCTTTGAGCCAAAGGTGTATCGCAATATTGTTGAGCGTGTGAAGCTTTCTCAGAGTGAGTTTCAAAACGTCACATTGATACCTGTCAGCACGGTCAAGCGTCGTCTAAAAAACGATGAACGCTTCAATACGCAAGAAAGTGATGCAATCTATCGATTAGCGATGTTATTGAAACTCGCGACAGAACTGTTTGACGACGAAGAGCGCGCGTTAAAATGGATGAGAGAGAATGTGTATGGCTTAGGTGGAAAACGTCCACTTGATATGGTCTCGACCACGGTGGATTTTGAAATCGTAAAAGATTTGATCGGCCGTTTAGAGCACGGGGTATTCTCGTAATATGAAGCTCTATCGTCTCACACAAAAGAAATTTGCTGACACGCCATTCAGCCCCGTTGGCGCAAAGTTATTTGGAGGGCGATGGAACTCAAAAGGAACCGAAGCCCTCTACTTCTCTGAATCGGAATCCCTTTGCTCGTTGGAAGTGTTTGTTCACGTAAACAACGATCCTGCTATCACCAAACTTTACGATTTATATCGTATTGAAATGCCAGAATACCTCATCGCCACCTTAGATGAAGAAGATCTCCCTGTGACGTGGCGAGCAATACCGGCGAGCGAGTCTACGCAGTACATTGGTGATCAGTTTCTCAATGATCCTCATCCAGAGTTTGCCGCGCTGCAAGTGCCTTCAACGATTTCACCTCGTGATAAAAACTACGTGGTGAATCCAAATCATCCCAAAATGAAAGAGATCATCAAGAAAGCCGAAAAGCTCGATTTCGCGTTTGATCCGCGCATTTTCAAATAGACGCCTAGCTTTGTCTTGCTTTAAAGCATTCAGCGCTTACCTGAGATAAACGCTGAAGCATAAAAGTTTATTTCCTTGGTTATTGTCGGTCGTAAGTGAACTGTTGCGCTTCATTTGTAGTGTTGAGGTAATGCCCAAGCACCAACTCAGCACCTTTGTAAGATAAATGGCTGTCATCCGTATACATCGCATTGTTTGCTCCAACTCTCATTCGACATACGCCATTTCTGCAAATGGCATCGGTCAAGTCGACAAACTCAACGTGCTCAAATTGCTCAAAGTAGTTCACTAACTTCGCCACGTTTTGAGGGTGATGTTGTTTGGGAGAAAAGTCGCAGGCAGACTCTTCTGTCTCGCCAAACAAACGCGCTTTCCAAAGGCATTCTCCTACCGCAAACGGTGCAGAAGGGGTTGGACCGAAAACGACCACTTCCTTTCCTTTCAGTTCATTCAATAATTTGGTTAATGATGCTTCATAATCGGCTTGTGAAAGCTCTTTATTGAAATTAGAAGAGATAACAACGCGACGAATGGAAGGGGTACTTAGAATTGTATCGACAGCCTCATTGAAGAACTGTCGGCAAGAAATTGAGCCAGCAGCTTCTAGGATGTCGACATAACCGACCGCACAGGAATCTTGAGTAAGTTGCACCACGCCAGTTGGTGTTACTTCGGATAGACGCTTCACGTAAACCATGCTGTGACTATTGCCTAACACAGCGATGGCGGGCTGCGGCGCAGACGAGCACACATCGTTAACGTTGGTGTTGCCGTTGCAATCTAAACCATAACCGTTGTTAACGCGCATGGCCTCGAAAAATGCGCTTCTTTCTGGAAAACCACCGTTTTGATGACCGATAACGCCGAGCGTTAGCAAGGGCAACGTCAACAACACAATAACCGCGGACACAGTGCGCATGCTCATGGCTTTTCGGCTACGGAACGGCTTTTCAATAAAGCGCCAAGTGAAGTAAGAAAGTACAAAAAGAGTGACAACGTAAAGTGGGATATTGATGTCTTGTGTTGTGTCCAACACGTAGCGGTAAAAGACAAATAATGGAATGTGCCACAAGTATAAGCTGTAACTGATTAAGCCGACGAACACGACCCACTTTAGGCTCAGTAATCTACCGCAGACATTGTCTTTAGAGGCAAACAAAATCACCAACGCGCTACCGATGACCGGCACCAGCAGCG
>NZ_JADDYG010000308.1:19639-28427 GCF_015163535.1 Vibrio sp. OPT46
GCCACGAGCGAGTAGCATGAGTAGCAAAGGAATGACAATGTAGTATTGTTCTTCAACGCCCAAGCTCCATGTGTGGAACAGCGGGTTGGCTTGATCTTCTAAACCGAAGTAATTGTGGCCTTTCAAATACAGAAGAATGTTGGATGAAGAGAGAATGGAAGACACTGCAAATTGACCAACGTCTTTGTGTGCTTGCGGCAAAAATAGCCACCAAGACATCAAATAGCTGACGGCGATCACCACCAGTAAGAGGGGGAGTATGCGACGAATGCGTCGCTCATAAAAATCACCAAGGCTGAACTTCTGGTTTTCTAAGTCGTTAATCACGATGGTGGTGATCAAATAGCCGCTGATCACAAAAAACACGTCGACGCCAATAAAGCCACCAGCGAATTGCTCAACTCCTGCATGAAACAAAATCACCAACGTGACAGCAATCGCCCTTAATCCGTCTACTTCTGCTCTGTAAGTCATATCGTGTTGCTCCAACATTCCGTTTAATGAAGTAGAGCAAAATATGAACCAGAAATAATGTTTATTTAAATCAGTGCCTTAAAGTGATTGTCAAAATGAAAATGCTAGGTGGGTTAACGAATTCCCAAATTGAATTTCAATATGGAAACCCCATAAAGAATGATCTTAAGAAGCGCTAAATCAAAGAACGTAAAGCGCGAGGCACTTAGACTTCATTGAAAATGATTACGCTAAAGAAACGATGACAGAGAATACGATTCAGGAAAAAATTGCCAGCTTTACTTGTATCGAAGAGGCTTTGAATTACTTCGACATCGAGTTTGATAGCCGATTTATCGAAAACAATCGAACCGAGTTGGTTAAGAGGTTTCACGGCTACTTAATCCTCACTAAACCGGATGATTGGTTTTCAGGTCGTCGTGCTTTAAAGAATGCTTACTGTAAAGTACAACGCAGTTTGCTCAGTAAAAAGACGCGCTCTGCGTGTCGAGGTTGTACATCTTGTCAAAGACGTTAATTCTGATGGCTTGCCTAAAAAGAACCCTGCATCTTGGCGTTACAGGGGGAAGAGCAAGGTTCTTTTGGTTTCGCTATTGGTTTGTCGCGAGTTGCGAATCAGCTTTACGTAGATGAATTAACCCGCGTGGTACGCAGGGTAGTCCACTAAGCCTTTTTCACCGCCGCCGAACAATGTGGCAGGGTCATGTTCTGCCAGTGGATAGCCATGCTTGATGCGGCTTGGTAAGTCGGGGTTTGCAACAAACGGACGGCCAAAGCCAATCATGTCAGCTAAACCACTTTCGATCGCGTGTTGCGCCTTTTCATCGTTGTAACGACCGGCATAAATCAGTGTACCTTTGTACGCCTCACGAACTGCGGTTTTAAAGTTGTGCGGAGTGTCTGGCGCGTCGTCCCAATCTACTTCTGCAATGTGAATGTAAACCACATTGAGTTTATCAAGCAGCGCTGCAGCGGCGGTGTAGGTTTCGACTGGCGTACTATCAACGGTGCCATTTAACGAAGTGAATGGCGCAAGACGAACACCAACACGCTCAGCTCCAATGGCTTGCGTCATCGCTTCTATCACTTCACCAAGAAAACGCAGACGGTTTTCAATAGAGCCACCGTATTCATCGGTGCGGTTATTCGCTTCAGAATCGATAAACTGGTTAACCAAGTAGCCATTCGCTGCATGAAGCTCGATACCATCGAATCCGGCTTCTATCGCGTTTAGTGCGGCTTGGCGGTACTCTTCAATAACGTTCTTGATGTCTTGTTTGGTCATTTCACGTGGCTCAACCACGTCGACAAAGCCCGGTTCGTCTGTGCCGTTATCGACAAATACTTTCACGTTTTCTGCTTTTAGCGCAGAAGAAGAAATAGGTTGCTCACCGCCAATGTTATCAGGGTGAGTCACACGACCAACGTGCCACAATTGCGCGAAGATAGTGCCGCCTTTCTCGTGCACTGCATCAGTTACTTTTTTCCAGCCAGCAATTTGCTCTGGGCTGTAAATGCCTGGTGTCCATGCATAGCCTTGACCCATTGGCGAAATTTGTGTGCCTTCAGCAACGATTAGGCCCGCTTCAGCACGTTGAGCATAGTAGGTCGCCATCATGTCGTTAGCGATATTACCTGGTTGAGAAGCACGAGAACGCGTCATCGGAGGCATAACGATACGGCTTTTTAATGAGAGAGAGCCAAGTTGAATGGGTTGAAATAATGCGTCTGTCATAGGAAACCTCGTTATTTTTGAGTTTGGATGAGCTCGATTTGGTAACCATCGGGATCTTTAATGAACGCGATGTGAGTTTCTCCGCCTTTCATTGGACCTGGCTCGCGAGTAACGTTGCCACCAAGCGCTTTAATTTTTTCGCAAGCGGCGTAAATATCTTTAGACCCCAGTGCCATGTGTCCGAATGCGTTACCCAAGTCGTAACTGTCGGTGTCCCAGTTATAAGTTAGCTCGATGGTCGCGCCATCTGGTTGATCAGTGTTACCAACAAACACCAGTGAGTAACGGTATTCTTGGTTTTCAAAACGATCCAAAACACTCATTCCCAGAACTTTTGTATAAAATTCGATAGATTTGTCTAGGTCAGCTACACGGATCATCGTGTGGAGAAACTTCATAAGTCGCCTTTTCATAACGTTGCGTAATCACTATGCAAACCATATCGCCACTCTAAATAAACTGGAAATTATCGTTAATTATTAAAATGATTATTTAGTGTTATGAAAAGCGAAGTTGCTGGCCCTGCAACATGCAAACAAAGATTACTCGCCGTTTCTTTTTAATTGTTGGCATATGCTAATTACTCTTTTGAGAAACCGAGTAACTATCATGTCCACAAACAGCTACTGTCATTACACTCACGAATCTCATTATCAATGTGCGGTTTGTTCTTCAATTAATGTGAATCCGAACTCTTTGGCCGTGAACTACCAATACCTAGCCGATGGCTCTGTTGTCGGAGAGTTTCACGTTTTACCGCGTCATCAAGGTTACACAGACCTGTTACATGGTGGTATTGCCAGTTCGCTTCTCGATGGTGCAATGACGCATTGTTTGTTATCTAGAGACATTCAAGCCCTTACGGCGCAGTTGGATGTGCGCTACCATGCACCTATTAAGTTAGATGATCGAGTCACGATTACTGCACACTGTGAAGGTGAACGACGCGGTATATATCAACTGGTGGCTCAATTACGGGTCAATAGCGAAGTTAGAGTGACGGCTAAAGGGAAGTTTATTCGTCCTAAAAAGGCATAAATAAAAACGTGTTCTACGGAGAGGCAATGAAGAAATTTGATGAGCTGTATGCAATTGCGACGAGAAAATCCCAATATGACCAAACCAATACTTGGTTTAAAGGCGTAGAGACTTATCTGGAGGCCATTGGCAAAGAAGTTGATGAAGTCCGCGAAGAGATTCGTGAGGATCGCCTTTGTCATTTGGAAGACGAGTTAGGCGATGTGTTGTGGAACTATCTTAACGTATTAAAAGCGCTGGAAAGAGAAAAGGGTATAGATCCTGAGAAAGTACTCGAAAGAGCCTGCAACAAATACGATCAGCGTGTATCTGCGATTGAGTCGGGACGCAGTTGGGATGAGATAAAACAGCAGCAGAAACAAGCCTTGAACGCAGAGCATGAAGCCGCGCAGTTAGAAGATGTAAAGAGCCAATAACTGCGCTTGGTATTGAAAGGATAGGTTAATAGAGAATACCTAGTCAGCCCTTGGAGCTGTTGACCAACAGTAGGTCACAAGGTGGTTGATCAAGTAACGTGTCTACAGTGCTGCCAGACCAAAATTGAGATGACATGCTTCGTTTACATGCCCCCATAATCAAAATCGCTGCTTGTGATTGCTTAACTGCTTTTGGTAACGCCGTTTCAGGGTTTCCTTCCGGTAATAGTAATGGAACTCGCGTTAACTTTTGCGCAGTAATAAAATCTGTAATGCCTGTTTTTTGATTGCTTAATATCTCTGCACGATAGCGAGAGAGGTATGGTGCGACGTATCGGCAGTAAACGAGCGTCATTTTCCCGCTTAAGGTTTGTTCTAATTTTGAGCCTCGCGAGACGATGGCTTTATCTACTATCGACTTTTCATCCCCTCGATGAAGTGGGTCGATTGCACAAAGCATGTTGGCGTGAGAAGGCCATGACCGCTCACTCAGTAGCAACAAGTCGCAATCTTGTTGTGCTAGTTCTGTGAGCATCGTTTGAATCTCGTGTTTGTTAAAGTGTCCCACGAGCAGTAAGTCGGTGTGGTCAACAAGCCGTTTCGCAACTTGCTCAACCCAATGGCTCCCTTTGAAATGCTCGTAAGAGAGCGTTGGTGTTTCAAGCTCTTCTTCTTCGCAAAGTTCGACAATTAATGCGTTTAACTTTAAGGTCCAAGCTTCAAACTCAGCTTGTCTTTTTTCTATATGGTCAGAGTTGAAACTGAGAAAATGAGCGAATGCGTGATCTTCACTTCGGCGATGGTCTTCCACTAAAACCACAATAGGCTGAGCCAACGCTGTCGAAAATTGAATCACTTTACGAAGCACCTTACGACTTGGTAAGGCGGCCTGCTGAGTCAGAAAAAATACAGGTGCCATTGATTACTCCATTATCAAACAAGGCGAATGAGCCTGACACACATTCAAGTCTATACCATGAACTGATGCAGAGGCGTTTTGTTTCTGCGAGCGAAATATAAATTCCGCAATTAAGTCAACTATCGCCTAGAATTTTAACATCAAGAATTCATGCCTTCGGATAGCACATATCGTCAATGCGGCGAATGTGGTAGTGAAAGCTATAGGTAAAAGTAATGATAGATTCCAACCAATTGCAAATTAACCGCAAAGTGCCACATTTGCTTGCTGAGATCATTAAAGCGATAGAATCGACCGAAGACTTGAGCTTTTTGAAAGACTATCAAGAAGCACAGATTGCGAACATTTTGGAATCGGTCAACATTGCTTACCGTAAACGTGTCATAGAAGCAGTGCCGCCTGAGAAGTATTGGACGGTATTAAATTTGCTCCGATACGACACCGCCAAGCACATTCATCAATCACTCAATAAAGAATTACAACATGAACGCTTGGCGTACATAACGGATTCAGAACTGATCATATTTGCGGACTTTCTACCGACCGAATTTGTAGATGAATACCTTATTGATCAAAGTGAAGAGTCTGTCGCGCATATCCAACAAGCATTGTCGTATGAAGACAACAAAGTTGGACGTTATGCCGAGCCTCACTTTCTGGTCGCAAACCCTAAAAACAGCGTAGGAGGCATCAAAACCGAGCTGCTAAAACGCGGGCAAAGTCCAGTGCGGTTGATTATTGTGCGTGATGCAAGTGGTGTGATTGGTACGATAGAGCCGCAAACCCTGTTGCTGCACGAGAATCATATCAAACTTACCGACTTGACCGTAGTTACGCCAATCCTAGAAGATATTCAAACGATTCAAAGTGTCAGCAAACAAGTCTCGATTGATGGTGGAGCACATTGGTTTCCTATCATGGCTGGTGGCAAAATTATGGGCGTCTTGTCGATGGCGACCATCGCGATTACGTTGCGCGAACTCAGCCTACAAGCTGTAGTGGCAGAAAACGTACGAAGCGAAGAAGATTTGTTCACACCATTAAGCGTGGCGACAAGGCTAAGAGCACTTTGGCTGGTGATTAACTTGCTGACCGCTTTTGTTGCCTCTGCCATCATTGGTATTTTTGATAATGTGGTCGAGCAAGTCGTTGCGCTTGCGATCTTAATGCCTGTCGTGGCGAGCATGGGCGGCATCGCGGGTAGCCAAACCTTAGCGGTGGCCATTCGAGGTATCGCACTAAACCACTTGCACCAAAGTAACTTGAAGCTATTGGTGAATAAGGAATTAAAAATCGCCACCATTAATGGTTTAATTATGGGATTGGTGATCGCGGGTGTCGTTTACATGGTGTTTGACTCTTGGCCATTGGCACTTATTATTTGCTGTGCCATTTTCCTCAATAGTTTGGCGGCCGCGGCATCGGGTACGTTGATACCATTCACGTTGAAGAAGTTTAACATTGACCCCGCCGTGGCTGGCTCGGTAGTATTGACGACCGTTACCGATGTCGTCGGTTTCTTTGCGTTCTTAGGCTTAGGTGCCATTTTCTTGATATAGATATTCAATTGACGCGTTAACCATCAGAACCAATCGCATCACTTCCCAACCCATTATTTTGGGCGAGCTTGCTTCGCTCAGCATTCCTCCGTTTTCCATAACCGATGAACACGTCGTTTCGGTTCTTACTTTGTAAATCTCTTCACTGCTCAGTTCTATTCCCCAAATTTCCCACTACCGATCTCGCTTAACGTTAGCATGCCAAATTCCAATTTCAAACGCCAAATGATGCCAATTTTCTTGGCTGTACACGCATTACTTCACTCAAACAAAAAATAAGGAAAAGATTTTGAACAAACTCATCGTATTCACTGGTGGTCCTGGTGCAGGGAAAACTTCGGTAATCGAACAGCTAAAAACACAAGGCTTTATCTGCGCGCCAGAAACCGGCCGTCAAATAATACAAACGCAGGTTGCCAATCACGGTTCAGCATTACCTTGGAATGACAAACAAGCTTTTCGAGACGAAATGATGAAGGTAGAAGTGAGCAATTACCGAGCTTTCAATGTCCACCAAGGGAATGTGTTTTTTGATCGCAGTATTGTGGACGTATATGGCTACAGTAAGTTGGAACAACTGCCAATCTCGCATGAGCTCATCACGCATTGCCAGACGCTTCGTTATCATTCTCAAGTATTCATTTTTCCACCGTGGACGTCGATATTCAGCAACGACGAAGAGCGAAAGCAAGATTTTTCTGAAGCGGTGGCTACGTATCAACAGATGGTCAACGCTTATCACAAATTTGGTTATCAATTGATCGAAGTGCCCAAAATGTCAGTCGAAGACAGAGTAGCGTTTATTCTCGGCTCAGTCATCGAACAAGGCTGAAAGATGATTGATGCAAACAAATGCGTAAGGCTATTGTGAGCACGACAACAATATGCGTAAAGGGAGTTATTTATACTGGATAAAATTCAATAACTTAATTGAGTGTTATGTCTTTTAAATATCTTACCTTATTGCTCGCAACGACGAGCATGAGCAGCTTTGCTGATGTAGGCCTGCCTTCGGGGGATGATTGGTTAAACCATGTGACGAATGGCCTAGCCCCATATTGGATGATGGAAAGCGCGCATGGACAACCTGCGGGGAATTTTCCGACTTTTCGTTGTGATAACGGTGTCATTCTCGACCCACAAAAGCCGTGTGAAGAATTAAACAAAGAGTGGATTAGCCCGCACTTCGATCGCGAATACACCCGCATGAAATCGCGCCAAACTTACGCTTATGGCGTGCTTTTTCATCTTACGGGTGACAAGCAAGCATTAGAGCTGGCAAAGAAAGGGGCTTATTACCTGATTGATCATCTACAAGATGAGAAAAACGGCGGCTTTGTGAGCTTTACGCGTGGTGGAAAACCGGGGATGGAGTGGCAACAACGAACTTCTCAAGACCAAGCTTACGCCTTGGTGGGGTTGGCGATGTACTACTACTTGACGCAAGATCCAAAGGTTGAACAAGCGCTTATCGACCAGCAAGCGTTTATATTTAAACAATACCGACGAAGCGATGATCGCGGTCTGGCTTGGGTTTTGAAAGACGGTGATGGGGAAGGTGCGAAGCAGCAAGAGCTAGTCGCTCAACTTGACCAGATCAATGGCTATCTGTTGTTAACGGCGCCACTTTTACCACCGCCAGCGCAAGCCAAGTGGAAGCAAGATCTGCAATGGCTGACGCAAGTGATGATAGATAACTACCATTCCGTCAAAGAGCAGCGCTTTTATGGCGCGATACACCACAAAGCGGTAATGATGCCAGATGCGAAACACAATGATTTTGGACACACCATCAAGGCGTATTGGATGACGTATCTGACAGGTCAGTTGTTGGAAAATTCAAAGTGGACAGAGTTTGGTTTCAAAGGAATGAAACACACGCTTAAACAAGCGCAATACCAGCAAAACTTTGAGCAAGTCAAAGCGCTCTTCTCTCCAGAATGGCAGGGTAAATGGACGCAAGAGAGCATTCCTGCTTGGCAATCAAGACCGCACAAGCATTACAGCTCGTCTTGGGAATGGGCAGAGCTCGATCAAGCGGCAATGACAGTTTCCCTTATTGATGGTTCGATGAAAGAAACGCTTCAATACACGTTACCCACTTTTATGGACGTATGGGTGGATCATCAGTACGGAGGTGTTGGTCTGAATCCTAAATCAACCAAAGCGTTCCATTGGGGAAATGGTTACCACCAGTTTGAACATGCGTTGGTCGGGTATTTGTACGCGCAACAAATGGCAAAACAGCCCGCCAAGCTTTACTACGCGCGACCAGCAGAGAGCAAAATGCCACTTAATCCATATTACTTTAGCGCAGACGTAAAATCGTTGTCGTCACAAAGTGATGGAGTCACCATCGCGACATTCACCAATATTCGACCTTAGGTTGGTCGATGGTGATGTGTTGGTTAAAGTCCGCGTAAAAGCCAATAAAATCCTCCGACAGCAAGTGCGACTATTAGCTATCTAGGTCTGTCACTAGATAAGCTTCAAGCAATAATGGTGCAGGTAATGCCCACGGGGCTTTTTATTCTATGACAGGTAGAGGATTCAATTTTCAGCGCGATAGGTCCATGAAAACTTAAGTGAGATTCCAATCACGTCGCATAATCTCACTAGTGTCATTGGAAATAAATGAATTGTTTCT
>NZ_JADDYG010000308.1:28437-29477 GCF_015163535.1 Vibrio sp. OPT46
TAGGTAATGCCCACGGGGCGCTTACAAAAAGCCGTCAGAACCACTGGCTTTGACGGCTTTTTATTCTATGACAGGTAGAGGCTTCAATTTTCAGCGCGATAGGTCCATGAAAACTTAAGTGAGATTCCAATCACGTCGCATAATCTCACTAGTGTCATTGGAAATAAATGAATTGTTTCTGATACATAGAACGTATTAACATGGTTGCACTAGGCCCATATGAGTAAACTTATTGAATATACAATTTGAGAGAGAGGGTTTAGTTTTAAAAAATAACAGTTAGTTGGAATCTAGGTTAAATGAAAATAAAACTATTTAAAAAGCTACAAGTTGTATTTCTTGTGGTGTCAGCATCTTTAATGGTGGGGTGTTCGTCTATAGATGCGCATGCTGGTGGCGGATACGGAAAGCCGTTTTCAGGCACCGCGTTATCAGTCGCACGACAACCTTGCTATTTAAGAGCTGATATTACTTCTATCGCGTTATACCCACTATCATTGATTGACATTCCTTTGTCGTTAGCAACGGACGTTGTGTTTCTTCCTGTTGATTTAGTCATGGTAGTTACGCCAACAACGAGTTATGGCGGTGTTGTTTCTCTAGGTTGTCCAAGCGGAAGCATGATCTAAAACGCTTATTTTATTCAAATAAATGGAAGGAAATGAAAGTGGAATTAAAAAATAACTATTCAGAATCAGAAATAAACCAGCCACCATCGGTACTTCTTGTTACGTCTCTGTTGTGTCTGGCGTCCGTTTGTTGGGCTGCATTGCTGTTGGCCATTGAATATATTGTTGGGATAGAAATGAGTGGTACAGGCTTTCTTAGCACGTTAATCCCAGCCATGAGTGTTGGTTATTACTTCGGCTACAAGACTGGAGATGTAATGCCATCAAAAACAAGATGGTATGCTGTTTTACTGTGGACTTTAGCAAGTTTGGCAGTGTTCTCTCTTATCTTAATGTCGTTAGATATTTCTCCGTTTTATTTATTATCTGAGCTCGGTGGGGTAAGTATTTTTATTGCTATCATAATGCTAA
>NZ_JADDYG010000308.1:29487-29969 GCF_015163535.1 Vibrio sp. OPT46
TAGTGTTCTCTCTTATCTTAATGTCGTTAGATATTTCTCCGTTTTATTTATTATCTGAGCTCGGTGGGGTAAGTATTTTTATTGCTATCATAATGCTAATAACGATTGGCATCGCCTACTTAATTTTAAAAAGTGGTGAGAAAATGGCGATTAGAGTATTACTCAAAGCCAAGGAAAGTCAGTAGATAAAATACAACAAACGATTCAATTAGGATCATGACAAGACGCCAGCCATAATGTGCTGGCGTTTTAGTTTCCTGTTTGTAGGATTTTTTGTTTAAAAGGCAAACCCATTTATTGTGTTGTCGTTTGAGTTAATGGTTTATGCCTTGTGCGCAAGATAGCTTAGCAGGTTTATGTATCGAGAAACGTGTGTATAATTCTCCACGAATTACGATTTATAGATATGAAAGGTAAGTATGGCAGTCCTCGAAATTCTCTCCATTCCAGACCCAAGGCTTAAAGTAAAAGCAGAAAAAGTC
>NZ_JADDYG010000308.1:29979-37584 GCF_015163535.1 Vibrio sp. OPT46
GCCACGAATTACGATTTATAGATATGAAAGGTAAGTATGGCAGTCCTCGAAATTCTCTCCATTCCAGACCCAAGGCTTAAAGTAAAAGCAGAAAAAGTCACTGATGTATCGACAGTACAAACGCTGATAGACGATATGCTAGAAACACTTTACGCAACGGGCAATGGTATCGGTTTAGCTTCAACCCAAGTAGGCAGAAAAGAGGCGGTTGTTGTCATCGATATCTCTGACGAACGCAATGATCCTTTAATCTTAGTCAATCCAGAAGTGGTGAGCGGAGAAAACAAAGCACTTGGTCAAGAAGGGTGCCTATCTGTTCCTGAGTACTACGCAGATGTAGAGCGTTACACGTCAGTTGTTGTTTCTGCACTAGACCGTGATGGCAACCCGATTACAATTGAGAGCGGTGAGTTCTTGGCGATTGTGATGCAGCACGAAATTGACCACCTATCGGGTAACTTGTTTATTGATTACCTTTCACCGCTGAAGCAAAAAATGGCGATGAAAAAAGTGAAGAAGTACGTAAAATCGCAAGCTAAGTAATATGAAAGGAAGTAACTCACAACCGCGAGTTACTTCCTTGTAAATCAAGAATAGGACGGTAGGGAGAGCGGTTTATCTCTGCTTTTGGGGGACATAACGCTTTACGACCTTCATAAGCTTCTGAAATGAAGAACAGTCCATATGTGACTCATGAGGGCAGGTGGCAACATGGTTTAGGCTGTCTCGCACCGCTTTCAAACGTTTTATTTGCTCATCAATCTCAAGTGCCTTTTTCGTTAGTAAGTCACGATCGATATATGGCTTTGAAACTTCTGATTGATTCAACATTTCTGCCATTTCGTTAAGCGATATTCCAGCGATACGCCCCAAACTAATTAAATTGAGTGTATTGAGTACCTCTGGTGAATATTGGCGTCTCAATCCATTCCTTCCTATCGAGCGAATTAACCCCAGCTGTTCGTAGTACCTGAGCGTTGAAGTCGGCAATCCTGATTTTCTAACCACTTCTGCAATATCCATATTATTCCCCATTGACTTCAAGTTGGCTTTAAGTTGTAGCATGCAACTAAGACCTTAACAAATCAAAAACTTGAGGAGAGAAAAATGCTGCTTTTAATGGGATTGCAAGCGGTGCTAATAGGGATTGGTGCCACTTTGATAATGGATTTATGGGCATGGTTACAAAGGATAGTGTTTGGTATTCCTTCATTAAACTATGCGTTGGTTGCGCGCTGGGTTTTGTACATGCCCCAAGGAAAGCTTATGCATGCGCCAATTATGGCGTCAGAGGCGATGCCGGGAGAAAAGTCACTTGGCTGGTTTTTGCATTATGCCATCGGCGTTACTTTCGCTTTGGCTCACGTTACTGTTTTTGGTCATCATTGGTTGGTAGAGCCCAGTCTAATGCCCAGCTTAATTACAGGCGTGGTAACGTTGATCTTCCCATTTTTGGTCATTCAACCTTGTCTAGGATTTGGTTTTGCTGCGAGTAAAACCCCAACACCTTGGAAAGCCCGTTTTCTTAGCACATTGGCGCATTTGGGTTATGGTTTGGGTTTATTCATAGCCGGGTTTGCAATCAAAGTTACGAGCCAGTATTTTGCATAGAGAACATGAGCATCATGCAAACGAGTGGTTTTTATCTATGATGCTCAACTCTTGGTTGTTTTTTGCGCTTTGATCATAGTTGACCGATATGTCTAAAGTCTGTTGCATTTATCCAAGATGTAAAGTCGGCGGATATTTAACATTGCCTTAACGTCAGAATGGCAAGCGGTTTACCAAGAAAAACTAAAATTATCTGGTTTGACATAAAGAATATTAAGGGTTTCAGATGGCTTCAAAAGTGGCAGGGATATCAATACTGAGTTTATTGGCAGCGCCAGTTGCGATGGGAGAAACAGCCAGTGCTTATGATTTATGTTTGCTAGACAAAATAAAGCAAAGCAAAGGTGAGGAAACCATAAAGAGCATTCGCGCGCAGTGTGAGCTTGACACAGTAACCAGCACAGTGCCCGCTGATCCGGAAATTGAAGAGCCTGAAGAACTTCAGGAAAGTTTGGTCGACAAGCGTTTGGAATCAGAACGAGAAAACGCGTTCGAACCGTTTAGTCTGGTCGCGCATCGCGTTAACTATATTCTTCCGTTTACGTACAGTGATCGAGTAAATAAACGCGCGTATGCTGACACCAAATACGGCGATGAACTGCGTAAGGAAGAGGCGGAGTTCCAAATCAGTTTTAAAGTACCAATGAACTATGATGACTTGTTATTTGATGGCGATGGTCTGTTTTTTGGAATGACTCTTAAATCATTTTGGCAGGTATACACGGGTGCAGCATCTCGTCCATTCCGTGAAACCAATTATCGTCCAGAGCTTTTTTACTACACCCCAACAGACTGGAAACCACTTGATGGTTCGACTTGGTTAGGTTTTGGTATTGAACATGAGTCTAACGGTCAGAGACAGGAGCTATCGCGCAGTTGGAACCGTGTCTATGCCAACGTAACCTTTGCAAAAGACAATTTTGCGGTTTCTATCCAGCCTTGGTGGCGTATACCTGAAGATGAAAAGACATCGCCTAATGATCCCAAAGGTGATGATAACCCGGATATCGAAGACTATATGGGACACTTTGAGCTATCGAGTGCTTACAAGTGGAATGGTTACGAGTTTACCTTTTTAGGTCGCCAGAACTTTCAAACACATAAGGGTTTTGCAGAACTGGGTGTGTCATTTCCGATTTGGGGCAAAGTTCAGGGGTACGCACAATACTCAGCGGGTTATGGTAAGAGCTTGATCGACTATGATCATAATCAGCAGCGGATTGGTGTTGGTATTGCAATCAACGGTGTTTTGTAGTTTTTCGTAGATGGATAGAAATTAACACTGGCAATTGAAATTTCAATATTTAGAATGCGAGGCTGAAATTGATTTCTAACCTAGAGTGATTTTATGCTTCGTGATTACACCTTCGATTGTCTTGTAACTATGCCTCGCCATGAGCTGGAAGAGTTTAGTGCTCGTATGATCAGTAAAATGGTGCCAGAAGACGTGATGAATGAGCTGTTCACTTTTGATCAAGAAGAAGTGGATAGTGAAGACCGCATGTTGTCTGCACGTCTTGATGCAATGCTACGCATGACAGCAATCGCACTGAGTGAAATTCAACAAGCGTTTGATGACTCAGACAACGCAAAGCAAAATAGCGAGCGAATGACGAGATTGGTGCTTTGGCATTTCTACGCGATCTCATTCCGTTTGGAAGAGGCCATCACGCTAGAAACACACTGTGCTCTAGTGGAAAAACTAATCGAAAATGCACCTTCGGATGTTTTTGCGTGGGTAAAAACATTGACGGAGCTGCTGCACACTTACGCTGAAATCAACGCGAAAGAGAATCCTCAAGACTAAACACCTGTCGTTTATCGTTCAGTAAATTAGAAACAAGGCGAGCCATTTGGTTCGCCTTGTTTTTTCGCGTCAGATAAACCTTCGGGTTTGAAATAACAAACAAGCCTAGACTCAGATTTGTTCGTTCACTAGCGAACGGCGTGATTCCTTCTTACACTAAATCAAGGTGTTTGTTGCTAAACAAGCAAATGCATGACTAAGTCGTGTATTGTTTTCCACTTAAATGCGGATAATTTATGTCGAAGAACCTTCTGGTTTTTAAATTGGAACCGACTATTGAGCGTGTACGCTTTCCAGCTGAGCTTCATCTATCTAAAGGAAGTGAACGATGGATCCGTTAACGCAAGGTTTATTGGGTGCAGCTTTGCCACTGGCGGTGAGCAACAAGCGAAACCTTGCAGTTGTTGGCGTGTTGGGCGTGGTCTCTGGGATGGCTCCGGATTTAGATGTGCTAATCCGTTCTTCAACTGATCCTTTGCTGTATTTGGAATACCATCGCCAATTTACTCACTCGCTCTTGTTTATCCCGTTTGGTAGTTTCATTTGTGCTTTGTTGTTGTATCCATTGTTCGCAAAAAAGCGAGGACTAAGCTTCCGGCAGAGTTGGTTTTACTGCGCGCTTGGTTATAGTACCCATGCGTTATTAGACGCATGCACCAGTTATGGAACACAGCTTCTATGGCCGATAAGCAACACGCGTTATGCTTGGAACACTATTTCGGTAATCGACCCCGCGTTCACACTCCCTATTTTAATATTGCTTTTGTTTGTTGCACTGAAGCGAAGCCCAAACTATGCCCGCATTGCATTTTTATGGTGCCTGGCTTACCTAAGTCTTGGAACGATACAACGAGATAGAGCAGAAGTAGTTGGTTGGGAAATCGTCAAAGAGCGACAACACAACGCTATACAATTAAAAGCCAAACCAAGTTTCAGCAATCTTTTGGTTTGGAAACTAATTTATGAAACGGAAGAGAGCTACTATGTAGATGCCGTAAGGGTGGGGCGTTCAATAAAAATTTACCCTGGCGAATCAACTCCAAAGTTAAATATAAAAGAGCAATTTCCGTGGCTAAACCCGCAATCGCAACAAGCAAAAGACATCGAACGTTTCCGTTGGTTTTCAAACGGTTTTGTAGCGACGGATCCGAATAATGAAATGCGAATTGTTGATATGCGTTATTCCATCGTACCAAACCAAATTAATGCGTTATGGGGCATCAATCTATCCCCAAAAGCCAGCGCAGACGCGCACGTTGAATACACTGCTCATCGAGGAAGTACTGCAGAAGAGCGCCAAGTTTTTTTCAACATGCTTACGGATTTTGAGTGATGGTTTTACTTTGGATGTCGATGCGGTTTCGTAATAACTATTACGCAGACTGAAAGTCCTTTACTAGGGTCGGCTTGCTAGCGAAGAAAATCTTGCCAAACAGGGACTTGTACTTCCAGCCAAGAGACAAAAGCCGTTTAGCTAAGTTCTTGTTTTCAATGATTGCAACCTCAACACCTTGGTAGTGGTAAGGATTGCTTTTGATGTAGTCGATAAATGCAGTAAGCACGCCTTGCCCGCGAACGGAGGGTGCAAAGTTGACTGCTACAATAGAAAAGCGTTGGCTACCTGCTGGGCAACGGACTAAACAGTGCCCAAGAGGATGAGTAATAGTCTCAGAAAATTCAGGAAAAGGGCGAGACTCAAGCTCTTGAGAAAGCGCATCGTATCGCTGACATAGATAAGAAAATAGTTGTTTCGCTTCGCTGTTCATATCGGTGCCGCTTTTGTGTTGCTTGGTTTGAAGGCATTGATGTCTCAAACATTGTAACCATAGATAGCAACACAAAACGCGGTAAACTTTTTCAGTAATGATTTCCTATTTTTGAAACCTGAATTGTTACAAATGAAGTTGATTGGGTTTTATATGGTAGTTGTGAACGAGTATTTCTAGTTGAAGGGAGAATACGCTGGTTACTGGATTCTTACTGGAATTCCTTTGTTAAAAGGCGAGCTGCTTGGTTTAATGCCGCTCGTTTAACTGCGAGTGGCATCTTTTGTATTTCGTCACCTTGTACAGCGACGATGGGACATGATGTGGGATCTTCTATCCTAGCTCTTCATGGTCTAAATTATCTCATTAACCACTCAGAGCTAGATTCTTAGTCTCGCCAAGGCTCGCTGGACTGACACAAAAACATCGTTAAACTCCTGTTATTAAATTATTTGGTCCGCCTTTGCTTACTTTTGAACGCTTAACTAGGCGTTACTCCAAGTGCTTAAATTGCAATGCCACAAGTCGCTGATACAACTCACAGCTTTGCATTAATGATTGGTGGTTACCGACATCGACTAACTCGCCATTGTCGAGCACCGCAATTTTATCCGCATGTTGGATAGTCGAAAGACGATGAGCAATAATCAGCGTTGTGCGTCCTTTCATTAGAGCTTCAAGTGCTTGTTGAACGTGATGTTCACTTTCACTATCAAGGGCGCTGGTAGCTTCGTCTAGCAGTAAGATTTTTGGATCTTTTAGAATCGCGCGAGCAATCGCAATGCGCTGCTTTTGTCCGCCCGATAGCCTAACGCCGCGCTCCCCTAAAAAGCTGTGATAGCCTTCGGGAAGCTTCTCAATAAACTCATGGGCATGGGCTTTTTTCGCGGCTTCGATAACTTGTTCATCCGTCGCTTCAGGATTACCGTAGCGAATATTATGGAAAACATCATGGCTAAACAGCGCTGGTTGTTGTGGTACGAGCGCCATTTGACGTCGAAGTTCGTTTGGGTCGAACTGTCGAATATCTTCACCACCAAACAACACTTGCCCTTTTTGCGGATCATAAAAGCGTTGCAGCAGTTCGAATAGTGTTGTTTTACCGGCACCAGAAGGGCCGACCAACGCCAACACTTTTCCTTGTTCAGCAGTTAGATTTAATTCTTTGATTGCTGGTTGATTTGGTCGAGAAGGGTAGTTGAAACTCACCGAATTAAAGTTAACCTCAGCAGGCATGTCGGAACGGACAGGCAAATAGTTGCTTGGCGCTTTAATATCACTGTCTACTTGAAGGATCTCAATCAGCCGTTCGGTAGCACCTGCGGCTCTTTGCAATTCACCCATGACTTCGGAAATGGTTGCAGTCGATGAGGCAACCATAATGGCATAAAACACAAATGCGGCTAGGTCACCCGCAGACATTTTTCCGTGAATCACATCGCTGCCGCCTATCCAAAGCATGCCTGAAATCGCGCTGAACACAATCACAATAACGCCTGATATCAGGATCGCGCGCTGTTTTACTCTCTGTCTGCCTACTTCATAAGCTTTTTCCACCTCGACAGCGAAAGCCGCTCGTTCATGCGACTCTGAGCTAAAACTTTGCACGGTTTTAATATGTTCTATCGCTTCTCCAGCGTAGCTTCCGACATCGGCCATTGAGTCCTGACTTTGGCGAGAGAGAGCACGCACGCGTCGTCCATAAAACAAAATTGGCACCAAAACCAAAGGCACAGAAGCAAGCACAATCAGCGTGAGCTTAACGTTGGTAGCGAATAACATAATGATGGCACCAAAACACATCAAAGCGCTACGCATCGCCATCGAGAACGATGAACCAATAATGCTTTGCAGCAATGTGGTATCGGTAGTCAGGCGCGACATTATGTCGCCACTACTGTTAGTCTCAAAATAGCTCGGATGCAGCGTAATCACATGGTTAAACACCGCAAGGCGAATATCCGCACTAACGCGCTCACCTACGGAAGAGACAAGGTAAAAGCGAAAGAAAGTCCCAATGGCAATACACAATGTGACACCGACAATAAACTGAATCGCATTGGTAAGCTCTTGCAATGATTGCTGAGCAAAGCCTTGGTCGATAAGTATGCGTACTCCATAGCCAACGGATAACGTCAAACTTGCTGTCGCGACAAGGGCAACCAAGGCCGCCGCAACCCGCCATTTATACGGTGCAATAAAGGTGTTGAGTTTAAGAAGAATGCTGAGATTTTTGTTATTTTTTCTGCTCATGAGTGACTCACAAAGCGTTTTAGGTACCTGGCATAGTAAGCCAGTTTGGTTGATGAGACCAGCGAACTACCGCTTTCGGATCAGGAAGTTGAGGAGTTTGATAGAGTAAACATTACTCTATCTGTTTACTTTTAAGTAATCACTTAAGTCACATTGACTACTTACGGA
>NZ_JADDYG010000308.1:37638-39738 GCF_015163535.1 Vibrio sp. OPT46
ATCCCCATGGGATTGAAATTCAAACTTTCTGATGGGGTTGGTGGCTTCGCAGTTTAAATTAGACATATTTACTCTTTCCTTCATACCGATGACATGATGCCTGAAAATTCCTTTCCAAATAACAACCTTTTGATTGGCAACGGTTGTGGTCACTTCTACACTGCATATTGTTTGAAATAGGCCATCGAAAATACTTAGAACTTTGTTCCTTTTTCTGAAAACAGGATCAAACTTGAATTCCCCATTTGTATTCGTGGTGAAGCTACGTTCGAAAGATCGATTTTCTGACCGAATGTTAAGTACTACATTTGCATTCTTTATGGGAGTATCGTTCTTCGTAATACGTCCTTTTATGCTTGGTGTAAACTCTTGAGCTTCCTTACCAAAAAATAAAAAGCCAACAGCAAAAACAGAAATCAGTACGAGTATGAGTAAAGCTGCAAACTGTTCTAAGAACAGAAAAACATTGTTGATCATCGCTTACAAATCAGTAGTCAGTGAATACACCTCAAATTGTTGCGTATTGTCTCGAGTGACTATAGCGAGTATCTAAATCGGTGAGACATAATTCACGATTTTTTTAGAAGTTTTGGAGGATAGAGTGACCCAGGCGATCTTTGTTTTGAATAAGAAGCACTGCGATATTGACAGATATAACCAATATCGCATGTATATCGAAAATCACTTAAACGTCGAAGAGACTAGAATCAGCTTTTAGTTCGGAGGGGGTTACGCACGGCTTTTGGCGAGTAGCAGGTCGACTTTTCCTTTGGCTGTTTTACTAACTGTTTGCATCAACTGAAAACTTGGTTTTTCGACGCCTGAGTTTTCTATCCCTTCGACCATTAAGAGCCAAAGCTTGGCTGTCATTTGCGCATCGGCTAGTGCACGGTGGAAAACACCGTCGTTGTCGATATTTTTATAGCGAACAAGTTCACCTAGCTTATGTGATGGGGCTTCTTGAATGAGCCGTCTTGCTACCAGTAAGGAGCAAGCAAACTCACCCGAATAACCACAGTTGATTCGTTCAAGCTCTGCATCTAAAAATCGTTTATCGAAGGACGCGTTGTGAGCGACAAGGTTCTCGCCAGCAATGAACTCACTAAATGACGCCATTACCTCTTCGCAGCTTGGTGCCGATCGCAACATATTGTTGGTAATGCCGGTGTAGTTCTCAATGAAAGAACTCACTCTGAAACCGGGGTTCATGAGTTGCTGAAAACTATCGACAACCTCGCCATTGACTAACTTTACTGCACCAATTTCTATTGCGCGATCACCTAAAGTAGGAGAGAGAGCTGTGGTTTCAAAGTCGAGTACGACCACAGAGTTTGCTTGAGGCATAAAATTTTCCAGCTGAGTAATATTGCGCAAGAGTATTATCGAAAGCGACAGAAAAAGAAAGGCGAACACAATGGTGAATATCTGTCTATCTTTACTCCACAAAGTCAGTGTTCGTCGTCCACTGTTTATGGACAGGTACGTTCTGGCTTACCCATCGCGGCTTGTGCGGTAGCCTTATATTTCAAATGTTTTTCGGCTTTTCGATTCATTTCAGTTAAGCATTAACTTTCGATACAACATACTGATTATAAATTGATTTTATAAATCAACTTCGGCATCATTTACGGCTTGATTTTGAGGATGAATATCATCACGGCAAAAAATTAGAACAACTTATAATGCGAGGCTAGGGAACGATGGAAACAATAAGAAATCACTATTTAGATATACCTGAAGAAAGAAAATTGCGTATTTTTCGTGAAGAAGACGAAAATTTTTACAGCTTCTGGGAAAGGATGCTTGATGAAAAACAATTTTTTTATAAGCAACCTCTTAAAAGAATGAAAGGCGATGCTTGGGATTCGCTTGAGGCATTCTTCACTGCTTCAGAATACGGACAACATCAGGCCTCGCCAGCTTATATAAAAAGGGCGCTTGAGTTACTGAATAACGTGTACTTGCTGGCCAATCATTCAGACCAAGTGGTTGAATTCTCCGTTGGGCACCGACACTTTTCGGAAGTGGGTAACCGTTCTGTTGCAGAAGGAACAATGGATGGATGGTTGGATGAAATCTGTTTAGCGATGGCCGCGAGAG
>NZ_JADDYG010000308.1:39791-40804 GCF_015163535.1 Vibrio sp. OPT46
ATTGGCGCTGCGTAGAGCTGATGACCATCATGGATGAGTCGTTAGTGCGTTTAAAAGATCCTTTTGATGTTGCACTGGTCGAGTTCGTTAAAGGTGTATTTAGTAATTCATCAGCGCTACCTGCGTTATTGCAAACTGTGATGGAGAAATCCTCCCCGCAATATTTAGAATCAACCAGGGTGCCATATGTACATTCTTTGTTTATTCCTTTTGTGAATGTGTTTGTTGCCATTATCGATGGCGATGAGTCACATTATCAAGAAGCACTGAGAGATGCGTTAGAGGCGCATTACCAGTTCTACATGAATGAAGATGTTCGTTATTCGCCAAAAGGAAATGTTTCTCTGAAACTGACTGGTCTTGCTGCATTAGCATACGATAAGTATGGCTGGACGATTCCAGAAGCCGCATATTTACCGAAATGGCTTGTTTACGGTGAGCATGATCTTCGTTCTGCGTAAATCACTCTTAAGTTAAATCTATGTCCAATCGGAGGTTCAGCATGGAAGCATAAGCAGAAAATGCATCGCGAAAATGCAGTTTACGCCTCCGTTTTAACAAGTTACATTGTTGAAACTTTGATTCAAAGGACAGAACAATGAGTGCCCACCTAAAACAGCTTTGTCATACCCATCTCTCCGGTAATAAAGAAGATTCTCCAGCCGAACACTTTGCGAAAATGGCGAAGTGGTGCGGAGAAAACAACGTTAATCACGATGTCTACGGCGATGGAGAAACGATTCAAGCGTTCGAGCAAAAGGTTGCCGATCTGCTGGGTTACGAGGCAGGGCTTTTTGTTGTAACAGGAACGATGACGCAACCAACGGTGCTTGAAATTGTCACAAGACAAAAGCGTAATCCTATTGTCGCCATGCACGCATCTAGCCATATTCCGGTGCATGAAAAACAAGGTTATCAGCTTCAACATCGCTTTAGTATTTTGCCAGTAGGGAACCCTTATCAAACATGGAAGCTTGAGGATCTCACTGCGTGGCCGGATGAAATCGCAGCCG
>NZ_JADDYG010000308.1:40867-42254 GCF_015163535.1 Vibrio sp. OPT46
TTCTTTATGAACTCCCAATGCGAGAAATTGGCGGTCAGCTACCTTCATGGCAAGAACTAGAAGAAATTAAAACGTACTGCGCCGAAAATGACATTCATCTCCACATGGATGGCGCAAGACTATGGGAAACCGCAGCTTACTATCAGAAAGAATACCGCGAGATCGCCGCTAGTTTTGATACGACCTATGTTTCACTTTACAAAGGCATCAACGGCATGGGCGGCTCTATGCTGCTTGGCTCAAAGGCGTTCATTGAACTGGCCTCAATGTGGATGAAGCGCCAAGGTGGCAACCTGTATCACAGAACACCTTATGTGGTGTCTGCGGCGATGCAGTTTGATGAAAGGTTGGCACAAATGCCAGCTCTGTTTGAGCGAACAAAGCAGATCTACAAGATCATTAAAGAGTTCCCAACTTTGGCGGTAAGACCAACCCAGCCTCAAGCAAACATGTTGCACCTTATCCTGCCATTTAGCTGCGAAGAGTTGAAAGAACTCCAATACACGTTTGCCACGGAAAAGGGCATTTGGTTTGGTAACCCGCAAGTCACGGCACATCCAAATCAATCGATCATTGAATGGTATGTTGGTGACTACCTGCTCAATCTTGGTGATGACGAATTAAGGTCGTTTTTCAATCAGTTACTCGGTAATAAGGCATAAACTTATCAATATGCGAGCTTACTAACACGCCATACGTGGCACTTCATGTATTCTTAATTGAAGCGAAGAAGAGGATTTATCAATGTCAAAAAGCTCCAAACTTCACAATGAAGACAAACTGGTTAAGAAGGCACTAGAGATTGGTGGGAAGATGGCGAAGCTACAAGGTTTTGACCTTCCTCAGTCACCACAACCTCTAAGAGTAAAAGCGATTTACCTATTCTTGGTCGATGCAAAACAGATCACGCCATTGCCGGAAAGCAAGCTAGACGGCGCAAGCATCAAACACCGACTGGCAGTATGGATACACAGTGCGTTGCCAGACAACGACCCTCTAAAGTAGAAAACCTCAACAAGTCACACAGGTTATTAATTAGCAAGGCGAGCCAAATGGTTCGCCTTGTTTGATCTTGGCGAGAGCACCGAGGTCTTTTTGCGTGGCGGTATCATTGATTTACAAAACAAAATCAAAAGGACTAAAGATAAATCCCGAGAAGCGCTACAATGCAGGTGTTGCGAGAGTGCAACCAAGATTACTCATTTACAGAAGCCTTGAAGTAACCATACATGTCTAAAGATTTCGAATTCACTACAGAATACATACTCGACAAACCTTTCTTTGCTGAGTGTTATGATCAAACTAGCCAGCCAACGAAGTTCCCACAAGCGTACCTAAAAGGGATGCTGTTTCTTATCTTTGGTGTGGTTTTATTGGAGTTTGAACT
>NZ_JADDYG010000309.1:0-1530 GCF_015163535.1 Vibrio sp. OPT46
TTTGCGCACTGGTGAGGCTTGGCTAGAATCTACCTGTGTTGGTCATAACTATTTACGCTTTTACCAACAAGGAATCCAAGTAGCGTGGCAGTATAAGCTGCCTACGCTACTTCGAAAATATCGCGATAAGCTTGCTAACTTCACCCGAGAAGATCCGCATCCATGGGGTGATTTTTATATTGAACAAGCGAATCTGATGCTTGCCTTACTCGACCAGTCCAGCTCTGTCTCTGAGTTGTTAAACTTCAATCAGGCCGCGCGTAAGCATCAACTGAACCAGGCTCAAATAAGTGTTGATGAGCTCGACCATTGGCTCTTCACATCTACTCAACCATGAAATATTCAATAAACGAAGAAAGTCGATTAATTGCACCGTCAAATCATCTTGTTTGCTCGATTTACCTCATCAAACACAGATATTCGAAACCATGGAATATCTGTGTTTTGGCACAGTGTCATCGCTGATTAGATTTATGCTGGCGCAAGATCACTTTGCTCCACCTTAAAGTTTTCGATGCTAGGAACATGCTCAGGTAAAAGTAGAGTAACGCGTTGATTTGCTACTTCAATCCATTTACCTGAACTATTTTTATATCGATAGAATGCCACGCCTGACTTCCAATCATCATTAAGTAGGATGTTGAGCGTTACGTTGTGAAGATCTGCTCCTAGAGGAGCAATGCCTAGGTAAGGCTGGTAGCCCTGCAACGTCACCATGATATGACAATCACGCATCGTGCATTGATAGTTGAAACTGCCATTGAGATCAGACACCACATTTAACGGTGGGTTAATGGCCTGAAAGATATGTCCTTTACCCACTATTGATTTGTCTTCGCTGGCCACGAGTAGATTAACATCGAAGTTCACTCCTCCAGGTAAGCCGTTACCAATTTGATAATGAGCAGTAAAAATTGCTTGTGATTCTTTTGATTCCATTTTCATTGTGTTCTCCAACTGAATTTATTGTCGTTAGTGACCCATTCAATGTAGATAGCACGTCATTCAAGTTCAGTATCACTTTAGGCTCAGATCTACTTGACTACATAAATTATCTACGGTCACGCAGATGCCGCTCGTTCTTTTCATCAACCAGATATTATTGCTCTCTCGCTGATGCTTTTGGCGATTTGTACAGAACAACTGATACCAAACTGATATGGCGAACATATGCATGCTAGTTAATATTTAAACAACTATTCAATACATAAGCCAAATGGAAAAAATAATGGAACAAGAATGGATGCAGGGAACTAAAGAAAACCAAGTGGTAGAACAGCACCCTAACCCTCAAATACAACGCCTCGCTGTGCTTAACGCGTACTCAATCTCAATCAATAATGCCAAACTGTTTATTCAGAAAATGGATAAATGCGGTTTTCCTAAAGAGCGACTACTGACACCTCTTGAAAACACGGTTTCACCGGTTCCTGGTTTGAACCAATATCAAGTCGAGTCACTCATCTTCAATACTCGCTATCAACACCAACCCTTTGTCATTGTCATGTGCGAAAGTACGCAAGAAGTTCA
>NZ_JADDYG010000310.1:0-3626 GCF_015163535.1 Vibrio sp. OPT46
CCGCGGTTTAAAGCCACTTCCTCATCTATTACTCGTAATCGACGTTCGCACTTTGCTTTCAACAGTTGGATTTGTTCACGTTCGTAAGCTTCTGAAGATTGGCCTTGCGCCACCATTAGCTTTGCCGAGCTGCAGGTGATGTCTGCCATCTGTGAAACGGTTTGCCAAAATATTTCTGTTTTCATACAACCTCCGCATACAACGCATCGAGCTTCAACATGAAAGCTTCGAAAGTCGCGTGATATTCCGCTTTTAATTGAGCGATGAGCGCACGTTCGCGAGCATCAAACACACCATCCGCTTTCGCTTCTTCAATGGTTTTATCCAAAAGCCCTTTCACAGCATTAAGGTGTAAATGGCAATCGAACATATCCACGGTATCCAGTTCAGCGACATCAGGTTGCTCTACCACCATGCAATTAACACGGTTAGCAAAGTACTCTGCTACATATGGGGTGTTGGTTAGCTCCGCCATTTCCACCAGCTCATCAACACTAAAAAAGCGAGAACCCTTCTTCTCGTATAGGTGATTGTTAAAACTATCGATCGACATACCAAGAACTGCAGCAACCGCCTCTTTACCACCAGTGACGCCTGCAATGGTTTTATTCACCATCTCTTTCTTATTCACCATTTGCTCCTTTGATTGGTGGTTTAACTTCTTGCCCTTCTGTTCCACAATCTTCTTGCGGATCAGGGAATACATCTTCGAACTTGCAATCAGCCCCCAATGAATTCAAAGCGTTCACAATTCGCCAACCAAGGACGGTATCAACCGTTCTATTCCCATTTTCATAATGATTAACAGCGCTTTGGGATACGCCTACCTTTTTTGCAAGAGCTTGTTGTGTAACTCCTAGCTCACCACGAATAGCTTTTAAATTCGACATAATGCCCCCTTAACAAGAACAAATATTACATTATGGAATTTATTTAAACAACAAATATTACGATATGGATATTTATCTAGTTATTACAATGAGTAATAATCTTTAACTATGAAAATGAATTGGAATGACCTAGTAAAAGCTAGGATGAAAGAAGTTGGAATCACTCAGAACGCTCTTGCAGAAATGATGGGAGTATCTCAGAGTGCGATAGCTCATTGGCTCAGCAAAAACAGAGAGCCAAGTATCGAGAACGTTGCTGCTATTATGAAGTGTGTTGGCTTAACTCATATGACGCTTGATTCGGAGGGTTTTATTGACTACCCAGATGACAGCATTGCCAATGTAACGAAGCTCGATATACAACCTACCTACCAAAAGTCCTTCCCAGTCCTTAGTTCAGTTCAAGCAGGGCAATGGCACGAAGCCATCGAGCCCTATTCAATAGAAGAAATCAGCGAGTGGTACCCTACAACAGAGCGTTGCAGTGAACGATGCTTCTGGTTGACTGTTCAAGGTGATTCAATGACATCACCAACAGGAGTGAGCTTCCCTGAGGGGACTATGGTGCTGGTGGACACTGAAGTCGACGCAGAGAACGGTAAGCTGGTGGTTGCAAAACTCACTGACGTAAACGAAGCTACTTTCAAAAAATTCATTATCGATAGTGGCCAGAAGTATTTAAAGGCTCTTAATCCAGCGTTTCCGATTCTGCCAATCAATGGCAACTGTAAGATTATCGGTGTTGTGATCGACGCTAAACTCAAACTCTTTTAAGGAGCAGTAATGAACGTAGTAAAAATTCTTCTCGCATTCGTGATGCTTGGAATTGTAGCTATCCTCTCGTTTCTATTTGGTATAGCTGGATTTGTCGTGGCACTAGGCATGTCGATTGTTGTATCAATGATGCTTTCTAGAATGGAAAGGGAAAAGCTCGAAAAGCAACGACATGAAGAACTGCTAGAAGCAAGCAGAAGTAATCGTCAAGTAGATTAAAATCTACGAATATAACCCTCTATGTTGAAGAGGACTTTAAATTGTTACTCAATTACAGTCCCACAATGAACTGGCACTCATTCTTAGAGAGGATGCTGATTTTAGTCGGTCCAGAAGGCGATTAAAGTAATGATAACTTTGTAGTGGCTTACTGCAAAAGTAAACATATGGCGACAATCAAAATCAGTATAGAACCAGAAGGTACATTTTTAGTACCACTCAACCCTGATAGCGCATCAATATTGCTGAGGAGATCCGTGAGATTGCTATCTTTGTGATTGATGCTAAATAGAAGTTGTTTTGATAATGAAAAATAATATTACGAATGAATTAGATGGCTACAGAATATTAGTTCTAAATAAGCTGGGGGCTGGCGGCTTTGGTATGGTTCATAAGGTTTTTGCCTACGGAGATGAATCTCCATTGACAAGACTTTGTGCTAGGAAAGTATTTTCTCCATCAGATAATAATAATAATACTGAATTAAAGGAGATAGCTGCATTAGAAGAAAGGTTCTCACTAGAGGCAAGAATTCAATGTGAGCTAAGCCAAAAGCATCCACAACATATAGCCCCTATAATACATCTCGAGCTAGATAATAATCCGCCCTCTTTTTTTATGAAGCTAGCTAAGAGCAATTTAGAGGATATGATCTCTAGCGGTATGGATGAACATCAAAAGCAAAAAGCAGTGTTTGACATCCTCAATGCAGTAAAAGTTATACATGACAATAACTACCTACATAGAGATATAAAACCTGCCAACATATTGTTTTATCCCGACTTCACCTTTAAGATTTCTGATTTTGGTCTAGTTAAAGATCTTGACGAGGATAGAGCGACTCTTCAAACGGATATTAGAATCGGCGGCATGGGCACTGGTAGGTACTTGGACAAAGAGGTTGCAGATAATAGGGTGCCATTCACTGTTCAAAGTGATATTTATTCAATTGGTCAGGTCATATATGATATATATGGTGGAAGAAATGCTCCCGATCAAATTAAACAAGTCTGTGAAAAATGTATAACGTATTTTCAGGAAGACCGATATAATAGTATCGATGATCTAATGGATGCTTTCGGTAAGGCTGTAACAAAAATGGAGTGCAATTAAATGATTCAGATATTAGAGGCAAGTAGCTTTAGCTATCCAAAGCCAATGAAGTATGAAAATGAAGATTTTTTATTGCAGCCTACTTATGACAATCAATACAATCTTGTATTTGCTATTGCTGATGGTGTTGGCTCTACCGACGGCGCAAGTAATGCTTCAAAATGCGCTATTAAATCGATTGAAAAATTGATAAAAGAAGATTCTTTTTCAATCGAGGCAGCACTTCTTCTAGCAAAAAATGATATTGATATTTTGTCGGCTACTGATAGCAACCTTGCCAGATCTGCGACAACATTAACAATTGTTCAGGTAACAAAAAAAGAAATTATAATTGGTCACACCGGAGATTGCAGAGTCTATGTTAAGAAAGGAAGAAAACTCAAGCAGTTAACAAAAGACCATACTCGATATCAAGAGATGATAGATGAAGGTGAGCAGCCAATTAAGAAAATAAATGAGCGAAAAGAAAGGTTATCCAGCATTATAACAAAAGCGATATCACCTCAAATTGAGCTGGACTACGAAATAACAATTACATCAATAGATGAATATATTGAAGATGGAACCTTGTTATTCTCTCTTATGTCTGACGGTGCTTATGATTATTGGCATCAGCGACCAAGGTTTTCA
>NZ_JADDYG010000031.1:0-391 GCF_015163535.1 Vibrio sp. OPT46
TTGTTCCTATCGTCCATTTTTGCCGTATTAGGTGTGGCGTTTATTGCGCAGTGGTCAATTCTGAGCAACATCACTGCCAGCTTTTTGATCTTTTTTGTCTTCCCATACCGAGTGGGTGACCGAATTAAAGTCGTAGATAAAGATGAAGACATCTGCGGTGAGATTCAAGAAATCAGTATGTTTCACGTGTTAATTAAGCACGACAACGGAAACTTAATCACTTACCCAAACAACCAGATTTTGCAAAAAGCAGTGCTAAAGCTGGCGAAAAACAAGCCAGAGCCAAGTAAAGTAAAATCTCGGATTTATACTCGCAGAAAGAAATAACCCACTAAAAAGCCGATGTATCTACATCGGCTTTTTAGTATCACTTGGTGGTCACAAATAACCC
>NZ_JADDYG010000311.1:0-643 GCF_015163535.1 Vibrio sp. OPT46
CCACATACATAGACTCTCATATTAGTTTGAGCTTTCATAAAAGCTCTCACTGCAGGGTTAAGGTCTTGCCCCTCATCTACAAGTAGCACATCAAAATGCTCGCTCAAATCTACTTGGGCAATAGAGAAACCTTTTAGGTAACCATCGTGCGTCATGGGAACCGGACTTTCCAATAACTGCATTTCATTCCAGATTTGCTTGGCACTAGAAACTAGCTGCTCTTGAATATCCAATGATTTTTTATTTTTGGGGTTGTATGGAGCGTGTTTTTTTTCTATTTCTTGGTCTTCACTACAAAAATAGTTTTCTAAAGTAACCATAGTCCCGTTTGCGATGGACCAGTCGCACCTGAGGTGCTTTCTAATCAGCCCCATGCTGAGGTTTTCTGCAAACTTGTGGCGGTAGTATTTTCCTACGAATTGATATGCTAACTGATGGCCAGTGAGTGATAGACAATTGGGAGGTAAATTAGCGGCATCTGCGATCGGACGATTATAAGTAATATAGAGCATTCTTAGCTCTGGATATGCATTCGCGAACAATCTAAATAATGTAGTTTTACCAGTTCCTGCAAGCGCTTTGATCACAGCAAGCCTAACAGGTTTGTATATGACGTTTTGTTGTTCTAACGTTGGTTTCATTC
>NZ_JADDYG010000312.1:0-380 GCF_015163535.1 Vibrio sp. OPT46
TAGAATACCTGAAAATAGCACAAGATATGCCTTCCGCCGATGAAATCTACGAGGACGTACTGGACTATATTGGCGCTTTTGATGATCTAGAGGGGTCACTATGATTCAAGGACGAAAGCGTACCAAAATTGCGATAGAGAAGACCCGATCACCAATTATCCCACTTCACTTTGAAGATATGGTTTTAGACACTGGTAATGGCATAAAATCTCACATTTATCGCCTGCGCTATCGTAACGTCCCGACAGTAAAGCAAATTAGATCAGGGAATGAGGTGTTAGCAAATCGGGATGATATTGTCAGGGAAATTTACCAAAGGCTAAGCTTATTACCACACAAAATAACGAAGCAGCACTACTTTTCTGGGCTTGTTAGTTACT
>NZ_JADDYG010000312.1:480-887 GCF_015163535.1 Vibrio sp. OPT46
ATAGCATTAAACACTTCAATAAATTACGCGAAAAAGGTTTGCAGATATCGGAAGCAATGCGGATTAAAGACGGCTTGTCAGTGTTATTAAAACTGTGGAACCGAGAAGCCGACGTTAAGATGCTACCGAACGTTGCAAATAGATCTTCTGCTACGAATAAAGCGTTCCATATAGAAACAGAACTGAAACCATTATCCAAGATATTGGTTAGGGGAGCGCTGGCCTTTCAGGAAGCAATTGAGAAAAATGGTCTGCTAGATATTCATCCGTTTTTTGATGAAGAGCTTTTTTCTGAGCAAGCGAAGCTCCAAGGATGGACACCACCGCTAACTGCAAATAAGAAATATGGTTTCAAGAAGTGCATGATCCCCGTGCCTGGAACAATAAAGGACAGCTCACTTTCACTT
>NZ_JADDYG010000313.1:0-2160 GCF_015163535.1 Vibrio sp. OPT46
CATCGTCTTTTGGCTCAATAGCAAAAGGCGAAAAAATTCCCGTTATTCCTCATCGACTGAGTGAAGAAAAAAGTACAAAGATAAAAATAGATTTTGTACTGCCTCGATGGAATAGCGATGAGTCAGTGGATACGGAATTTGAATTTAGATATGTTCTAGAAGTAGTAGATAACTTGGTTTTAGAAGAAACGCTAAAGCTCAAAACTTCGAGGCAGTATTCTCGAGTTTTCGAACGTAAATACAATAAGTTTGAGGATACGTATGACGTAAAGCTGAACAAAATTTATGGTCCAGAGATTCCATCGCAGCTTTTAGAGAAAGCCCCACGTAACTGCTCGCTAATATCATACATTGATAATTTGAGAGAAAATGAAGACTCTCCAGTATGTGAGGAGTCTAATATAGCTGTCATCACTCTAGCCCATAATTATTTTTACCGTATACTGTCAAACCTAACCTTTAATGGAAGATCGCACCTTATTAACAATATGGACGACGCGATTGACTTTTATTCTAGTTTTCCTAAGCAATTTGAGTTTACTAAAAAGTTGTTTAGAAAGTACGACCTTGGTATCGATGATATCGTTCTTCAAGATAGTTTTGTGGTCAATAGAGATGGCAGCAAGTCTAAAGAGGTTCTACCTTTTTGTATCCATAATACGGAAGATGAACCATTTGAGATTCCAATGTTTATGGAATCTTCGGGTACTCAATCTGCATTCTGCACTATGGCTATGGTGTGTGAAACTTTAGAGAGTGGCGGTATTATAGTTTTAGATGAGTTTGACAACGACTTCCACCCTGAACTTACAATGGCAATTGTAAATCTATTTAAGGATGTAGACACTAATCCTAGAAATGCTCAGCTTCTCTTTAATACTCACTCTGTCGAGGTTTTGAAACACTTAAAACGTCAACATGTATACTTTGTAGAGAAATACCTTGGTAATTCAGATGCTTATCGAGGCGATCAAATCGAAGGATTAAAGGACCGAGATAATCTTTATAAAAAATACATCTCTGGCGCATTAGGTGCCTATCCAGAAATTGACTGAGGTGCCTAATGAGTAAAAAAAGAACAAGACGTGTAGTTAAGAGGACCCTATTAATTGTTGGTGAGGGTGAGGCAGAGAAAGCCTTTTTACTACACTTAAAGTCAATATATGGTGTTGGTGATCCAAAAGTGTCGATCAAGTCAGCAGGAGGGAAAGGCCCTAAGAATGTTATAACTGAAGCTATAACGAGCAAGGATGCAAATGGCTATGACCTAGCCGCTGTATTTTTAGATACAGATCTAACTTGGCCCGCTTCTATGGTGAAAAAAGCTAAAGGGAAAAAGATAACTCTTATTGGTTCATCACCTTGTCTAGAGGGGTTGCTTCTCGATGTTATTGGAACACAAAGACCAACACCGAATAGCAGCAAAGAATGTAAAAGAAAGCTGCATGGTCTTCTTAAAGGTAAAGAAACCGCTCGTGAGACATACGAGGAGCTGTTTACAAAAGACGTTTTAGATAAAACAAATGTTGAGCAAATTAAAACTCTCATCAAGTTGATACAAGGAAAGTATTAATTATACAAAGTTTAAAGGCCTCCATTGTTTGGAGGCCTTTTTCCAGTTACATCATACCTTTTAATACCCTAGCATATCTTAGAATGCGTCCTGCTGCTTCTAAATCCGTCAATGCCCCAATTTCTAATAGAGCAATTCCTGTTAAAACCTGTTGCGCAGTTACAAGCTGCCCTGTTGGAAGCTCTAATCTGTCATAGTGCATTTTAAAATGCTCCCATTGCTCGGATGGACTCAGTTCCCTTCCCTTAGTCATTCTCATTAGTCGTTTACACTCAGGCGGAATGGTTTTCCCCTTATCCCATTCTTTGACTGTTCTCACAGTTTTTAAACAAAGTTCAGCAGCTTGTTCGACGGATAAACCACATTCAAATTCACGAAAAATATAGTTTTTAGTCATTTCGTGATACTTCATTGAATAGTCCCTCAAAAGAGAGACATTTTATAGGACTAGTATATGCAATCGCATTCAACATAAGCAGATATAATGCGTACTGAGAGGAGTGTAAACTCAAAGCAATAATGTCCGGTTTTAGCTGCTTTAAAATGTCCTCCTAAGATTAACAACATTGTTTGCTTTTGAGGCTTTA
>NZ_JADDYG010000314.1:0-332 GCF_015163535.1 Vibrio sp. OPT46
TTTTAACTAAAACGCTCGATGTACTTCATCGGGCGTTTTGTATTTTAAAGCCGTATGAGGCCTCATTTGATTATAGATATCTACGGACTCTGCTACCATCGTCCTTGCTTCTTTCAGATCTTTCGGTTTCTTCAGCAAGAGCTCCATTTTGAGTATCCCATTTACACGCTCAGCTAAAGCATTCTGATAACAGTCATTCCCGTCTGTCATTGAGCAAGTCACTCTATGTTTCTTATGGATATCTTGATATTCCTTCGAACAGTATTGTGAGCCTCTATCTGAGTGGTGTATTAGCTTTTCTTCACTCTGCCGTTGCCTGAGAGCTGAGATAA
>NZ_JADDYG010000315.1:0-2337 GCF_015163535.1 Vibrio sp. OPT46
ATCACTCAGTCTGATTGTTGGACACCCCAAGGAAAATTAAACAACCCATTAATATCGAACTTCACTGTGGATATGGAGCGTCTTTCAGAGTGGCCCGGCATGCTCGAAGCACTAAATAATCTAGGTATTGATTCAACAAATTTAGAAAACGCTATTAGTGAAAATGGTTTAGAGTCTGCTCTGGAGCTTTGTAAAAGACCAGAAGTACTTTTAGCTTATCAATATAGCCAGGGAAGATTTGCAGACTTGCCAAAGAAGAATCTACCCGGTGCAAGATCTATTCAGAATTTAGATTTAGTAGAAATTGCTGAAGAGTACTTGAAGTTCACTACTGCTCAAAAGCTTGAGGGCGTTGAACCAGACTTTAAACAGTTTTTGTTAGAGCAAGGGGAATCATTAAATGACAAAATTGATAGCGCCGTTAAATCACAAGTTTTATCGTTTATGAATGAGATGCAGCTCGATGACTCCAAAGAAAGTATTGAGTTACTAGACGAAACTGCAACAACACTATACAAACAATTAGATCCGCGAAACGAATTAATGGGCTTAAGGTACCACCTTGAACAACTACTAGACGTATATACAAAAGAATCAGAAGTAGACCATGAAGCTCTATCATTACAATTAAATTTGCAGTTGGATGAGTACAGTGAGAGGGATGCTTTCAATACTTGGTTATTAAACAACATCTTAGAATGCAAGTTAGAGCCGAGTGTAGAACTAAAAAGTAAACATGAAGCTATGGCCTTCCTTGAAAACTCCAATAATGTCACTATTCCGCAGATGATGGCAGCATTAGTACATTTATCTAACCAAGACCTTAGTAAAATACAAGCGACCCTGGATGGTGAGCTTGTTGGGCCAACTAACCATACATCTGAGTATTATGCGGACCTTATTAAAAAATTTGAAGGGATAGTATCCCAGTTATCGGTGGACCAAGGTATTGATGTATCAAAAGCAAAGGAAGATGTATTCAGTAGAATAGTGGAATCTTTATCGCTAAACAAACCTGTTTCGCAAGAAGCTTTGAGCGATAGTTTATCGAATGAATTATACCAGCTAGCTGAGGCTACAAGGTTTTCGCCAATAGGTTCTGAGAAAGCTGACCCCATTCAAAAACTGACCATAAAAGATGTTCGAGCAATCATTTTACCTGAAGCAGTAACTGAGCCTGAAATTATCGATCAAATGTTGGCAATAGAGAAGCTGAGGGAGGAAGGCTTTAAAGGTAAAACTATTCTTTACAGTGAGCTCGAGCGTGATGGTAAAGCTCAAGCTGTACATTCTTTTATAAAACATAATCCTGACACGTTAAGAACAATAGGTGCTGCTCCCACTTCCCAAGTAGATCCTGAGCTGGATATCCCCAAATCAATAAAGATTCTTGAAGAGATTCAGGCTAACCACCCTTACTTAAAGATTCGTGTACATGAAACGATAGATTCAATGAACTTTCTTAGTAATGATCTGAAAAGTTACAGCTCTACACTCGCTGGGGTTGCCCACAATGGTGAAATGCATGTGAATCTACAAAGTGAACATAACGCATATGAGTCAGGACTTCGAAAGACTATTGCACATGAAGCGGTACACTTGGGATTTAAGAAGATGTTCACAAACTCCGAGTATGTGGACCTTATGGAGACTGTTTGGCAAAACATTTCCACTGAAGACAAGGCTACAATAAAACAAAACTATGGGCACCTTGATGAAAACAAGCCTCTAGATAGACGTAGCCTTGCGGAAGAATGGTTAGCTATGAAGGCTGAAAGTATTGATCTAAGAGATATTGATCGTATACAGCCAGTTATTAAGGTTTCATTGGTTAACAAGCTCCAAGGGTTTAGGGATTCTGTTCTCAAGAAATTAGGCAAGGTTACCGAGACCTCTTTAAATGTGGATGAGCTCCTGGTAAACGCGATTAAAAAGGCTGGAGAGTTCAACCAGTTCATTGATGGTAAAGTAATTGATCAAGGTTTGGTCGTTAGAAAAACAGGTTATGTTGAACATGAGCATCAGTCGTTTGACCTGTATCGTGGTTATAAAGCGAATTTAGACGCTGGTAGAAATTTATCTACAGAGGTGCAGATTGCAGCTAAACAAGACTTTATCCATAAGTACTCGAACAATGGGCACATTAAACTCTTAAATATCACTTTCGATAATAATAATGAACCCAAACTTGAAGGTAGTCAGTTAAGCCTACCGTACTCTGCAAACCCCAAGGACCTTCTTGAGATATTAAGGCAGGTTGAGGTAAGTTCGTGGACAGGTAAACCATCTTTGCATTCTAACATAAGTACTGAAATAGAAGCTGTTGACAGGGCTGAA
>NZ_JADDYG010000316.1:0-584 GCF_015163535.1 Vibrio sp. OPT46
GTTTTAAAGTAGTTTCTCGCTCACCGCTTGATGATATGGGAAAACCTTTTCCAATTTTGCATATGACACTTTAAAGCTCGGTTTGTCGTAACCAGTTTGCTAGAAGAAGCGCCCAAAGCTAATAACTTTGGGCGTTTCCGTATACGGTGAAAAAATCACATAACAAGTTGTTCAAGAGGGATTCGCAACGCGTGGCATTTTTACTATGCGTTGAGTTTTGTGTTTAAGGTGGTATGCGGTAGCATCAGTATTGCGTTGGCTCACCCCTTAACAAGGCGTTATGTTTTACATTGATTTATAAGCAATAAATGGTTTCTGGCTTACTTTTTTGGTCACTTTGGTAGTTTGATTTATGGTTTCAGTAACTCAATCTTTGTGGTCTAAATACTTGTGAATTTCACCAATTTTAGGCTTCAAATTTCAGGGTTGCTCCAATTGAAATAGTGGCTTTACGCTGAAATTTATCTTGCTTAAAGTTGCTTTGGTTTTGGTGAGAGGTTTTAATTATTACGCGCTTTGTGTTTGTCGCCCTTGTCGTAATGGTTGGTTGACTCGTGAGATGTGAGTTGAACAATTTCTTGAGC
>NZ_JADDYG010000317.1:0-662 GCF_015163535.1 Vibrio sp. OPT46
TCAATGTTTTTACCATGCTCTTGCGCCGTTTTTCTTAGCTCTTCTAGCTGAAAACGTACTTGAGGCCCGAGAAGACAAACATCGTACTCTTTAATTGCATCTTCAAACGCATTCACTGACATTGCATCAATTTTGCATTCAATTCCTTTATTTTCAGCAGCTTGCTCCATTTTCTTAACAAGCATACTGGTTGACATCCCTGCGCTACAGCATAAAAGGATCTTTTTCATAGCCTTACTCCCGTTGTGTAAATTTCAACCTGCAAAAACTGTAGCAAAAATAACCAAGACAAAAAAGCGCAACCGGTTGCATTATTCGTGAACACAATCCCAATTTAGAAAATACCACCTATTTTTTTGTAATTATTTAGGTCTAGGATAAAAGTTATAAAATAATTTAAGACATCACATTAAGTTTCAAATTATCAATATTTTACTACTGACAACGTCGTTATTAATTTCTTAAAAGGAATAGAGAATGAAATTTAATAAATTGGCTATTGCAACGCTTGTAAGTGCCGCACTATCACAACACTCATTTGCTCAAACCGACTCTAAAGGCACAATTTATCTAACGTTTGATGATGGACCAATCAATGCATCTATTGACGTTATTCAAGTACTTAACCAGGAAGATATCAAAGCGACGTTTTACTTTAATGC
>NZ_JADDYG010000032.1:0-914 GCF_015163535.1 Vibrio sp. OPT46
CAAACCAAAAATGCCGAGCGTTGGGAATCCGTCTTAAATGCTTTGTTAAGTGTCTGTTTGTACCAATGGTCCAACCAAGGCTACCCCATTAGGTAAAAGAACGCTGTCATAAACGAAGACAAAGCCGTCATATTTGTCTGCTATCTGAAATAGGCTTTGCCAGATCTTGTGGTTATCTTCAAAGTCAGTATCAGAAACTAGTCCAAGCACAACTTTTGTATGACTAATTGCGTAACTAGTATTCTCTTTTCTATCGTCGCTATTGTTCAAAGAAGCGATGTACCCAAGAAAACCATCAATATGATTAGGAATTTCTGAAGATTCCATAATATTGAATCGAACAACATCCTCACCTAACTTGACATCGTAGTACGTTGGCTTTCTAAATATACCTTTGTCGCTTGTCACATCATCAAATACATCTTTTAGATCAACATTATCTCTTTGTATGTATATTGCTCCATTTGCTGCCATTATTTCTCCTTTTGACACTTAACGCCCAGTTAAGGGGTGAGCAACGCAGACCACCCAACCTAAACTATTGTGCCGTAATCACTAAAGCTGAATCAAACCCAAAATGCCGAGCGTTGGGAATCCCTCTTGAACGCTTTGTTATGTGAATTTTTCACACGCCCAAAAGAGGCAAATGTTTACGCTGCTGATAAGTTAAAGCTAACTCTAAACAGGACTTGATTGCTGTTTCTGGTAGCGCTTTCGATAAGGACAAAACTATTGCTCTGTTTCCCTGAAACACCAGTTCTTCACCATACAATTCTCGAAATGTATCGACTAACTTAGTTTGGCAATTAAAGAACAGGTAATAATTGTTAGGAGATTTCAGCTTCCAGTCTATTCTTAGCGGGCTGCCTGTTTTTACACTATAGCTAGGTTCACCCCACTTTAGAGTTTCATCG
>NZ_JADDYG010000318.1:0-297 GCF_015163535.1 Vibrio sp. OPT46
TTACAAAAATCAACGCACTATGCTCGCTACGGAATGGAGTTTGATGAGGTTGGTAAAAACAACGCTAAAAACCTCCTCAGTCACCTCAAATTTGATGGGACTAAGCTCACACTAAAAAGATAGATTTTATAACCCCTACGCTTATCAAGAAGCTTTGAAGTGCTAGAAAACAAGAAACCCCTTACTTTTCAGTAAGGGGTTTTATTTACTAAGAATAAGGCAGTATCTTAGATAAGAGTCATGACTTAGAAGTCGTAACGTAGACCTAGCGCTAGCTCATCTTTTTCAGCCGCGCCT
>NZ_JADDYG010000319.1:0-504 GCF_015163535.1 Vibrio sp. OPT46
GACTATCGTGATGGAAACCGAGGTTTGTTACTGCTCAACTACATGAAACATCGTTCTAAATCCGAAACCATTGATCAGATTTTTGTCCTCACGACACACAGTTTGCATTGGTTTAGAGAGCAAGGTTTTTACGAAGTCAGTGTCGACTATTTGCCTGGAGCCAAACAAGGGTTATATAACTTCCAGCGTAAGTCCAAAATCTTAGCGTTAGATTTATAGCTTAACCTTAAATCAGGGAGCGAAACTTAACGTTCCACTATACCAACTAACCTCAAAGGGCAGGATTTAGTTCATTAACGCTCAACCCTGCACATCGAGCTTGTTTAGGAACGAGTTTGTTTAGGAGTAAGGCCACACATAACCCCTACTCCGGACTAGCGGGTCATCATGTAAACCCAACTTAGATATGCGCAAACCATTGCTTGATTTTTGTTCCAATTTTATCTTTTAAATATACATTTGGTTGGCTATACTCTGCTCGCTAGTGATTGGTTTTTAACCAAT
>NZ_JADDYG010000320.1:0-2068 GCF_015163535.1 Vibrio sp. OPT46
GTTGGCATTATCACGCAGCAAACTAGTTGAGTCATTATCTTGAAACTCACCAAGCGCATAACTTCGGGCTGTACGCTCTGATGTTCTGCCGTCTGCTGCTGCATTATAGCGAGTAATCCGTTGGTCTCCCCCCATAAGCACAAATTGTATAGCATCAAAGATGGTAGTTTTGCCTGCTCCATTATCACCAGAAAACAAAGTCGCACCTGCTTGAGCAACATCAAAGGTTTCTAATTCAAACAAGTACCATTGAGCAAGAATAATATTGCTCAGTCTGTGTGAGTTCATTGGTTGTTTGTCACTAGTCATAAGATACCTCCACTGCTTCGTCACATTCTGCTGAACCGTCTTTTAATACGTCGCTAGAAAAACTATCCATAAACTCGTCTAAGAGACCCAAATAAGTAGCACTTACTACTCTCGTGATATTAGGGAGTACCGTGATTTCATATAACTTGGTGTCCAAATCCTTCTCCCCAAGCTCAATGACGCCTTTCCTTTTCAAGTTATCTAGTGCATGAGAGGTTTCTGTAACTTGTGGCCGAACCCCTTTTATTAACTCATATTGGTTTATAAGTTCAGTTGCTGGAGGTTTTACACGCCCAAGTTCTGTACGTCCCATCGATGCTTCCGTGTCGTACATCTTGCGTAAAATCAATAAGAAAATCGTAGTCGTAACATCGAGGCGTTTACCGACTCCTCTTGGAAGGACTCCCGCATAGCCAAAATTACGATCAAAGTGCCATGTCATATCTAAGCTATCGAACAATTTATGAAAGTAAGTTTGATTATCCTCGCACCGCTTAAAGTGCTCTCTATGACCTCGCTTTTCTTTCCAAACCCATTGATTCCGAATTAAATAAGCTGAAGTTTTCCGCAAATTGTCGGTGTAATCAGCAGAGGTTTTTAACTCTATGTCTTTAAGTTCTCTAAGAATAATTTCACTTGCCATATGATGCTATCTCCATATCTTTAATGCGGATAATCAAACGTCGCCCTGCCATAGCCTCTAGAGTTGTCCATGCTTCTTCATCATCAAACGACACATGATATTTTTCTTGGAGTGGGTGCAATACATGCGTTTTGGGTATTCCTTGAGCAAGTAAACGTAAGTGAAGAGCAGCCATCATTTCATCTGGACTGTTAATCGTCAGCTCATCAGTCGTGACTTGTGTACGTCCTCTCAATGAATCTTCTAAGTACTTATCTACACGCTCTAAGCTGCACTTCTGAAAGTCTATATGTTCCTGTTTGAGCTGGTTGTAGGCTCGCTTTTCCCATAGCGGCTTTTGTTGCCGTCGTGATGATTCTGAAGGTTCGATTGGTTTAGACTTCGGTTTAGCAAGGCGGCTACAAGAAATCAGTTCTTCGCCAATAGACAAGCTAGGGAGTGTATTGACTGAATCATCTTGTCCGATCTTCTCAAGCAAAAATTGAATTTGTTGACCGATGTTACTTGGTGTATGAACCGTGTATTTGATTTGTTCATGAATTCGACGAGTGATACGCCTAGCGTAATCTTGTGTTTTGGCAAACAACGGTTCAATTCCTTCAAAAGCTTTACTCAGTCGGTCAAGGTCGTTCTCCACCAAATCCTTAGATGAATTAGCAATATCACTTCGCTTGTACGCTTTTACACATTCTTCGAGAAGATCAGAGTCAAAACGGATTATATTAGCCAGTTTAAGAATCTTGTTGCCATGAAGCTTAGGGTTGCCTTTGAGTGCTAATTTTTCAATGTTTGGGAGAAAAAGTTCACCTAAATATTCATTAAAATAAAACTCAAATCGGCCATTAACTTGTGAGCTACCATGATTTAGTTGATGATGAATTTCACGAATATTCCCCACCAAAGCACGCATTCGATTCAAGAAACTCTCCATATCGTCAGCTGCTTTCCGTATCAGTGAACCACTAGTAGGATCCTTAACTACCTCTGCTAAGTTAGATCGCACTGACAAGCATACAATCCCCAGTGAGGGATGCTCAGCGCTCATCGATTGCAAAAAGTTTAGTAATCGACGTCCATCTTGTGACATCCATACAACATAACGATACCCACTTTCTC
>NZ_JADDYG010000321.1:0-304 GCF_015163535.1 Vibrio sp. OPT46
CGTCGCAAAACCATTAAGGGAAAAGTAAAACAGACAGAAAAAAGCCAAGTGTGCGCCTATGGGGGTCAGCAACAACACTTGGCTTGTTTATAAGAAAGCTTGTGGTCAGCTCAACTGGTGAGCATCAATTCTGAATAATTCCTTAAGGTTTTACCGCAAAGAATCGTCCTTGTAGTGGCGACATCAGAATCTGATATTGACCATTACTCGGAGTAATTTTTTCATTCGTGAGCAAATCCACCAACTCACCAGTACCAACACTCTCCTGAGTAAGAGTGACGCTTCTAGCGCTCTCTAAGGTATT
>NZ_JADDYG010000322.1:0-218 GCF_015163535.1 Vibrio sp. OPT46
AAAAAACCATACAATTATTACTTTTCAGTTAGTTACTATGACAATAACATCGATAAAACGCGACTTGCTGTATGTGACTCGTTATCTAATTCAGTGATACAAACTAAGTACCCATATGACTGAAGCAGTCTCTACTTAGATAACGATATAGAAATTGAATTCTCATCTATAAGGACTAGCTGACTATGTACGCGCTAAGTAACTGTAAAATTTATACC
>NZ_JADDYG010000323.1:0-13099 GCF_015163535.1 Vibrio sp. OPT46
CTTGGACTGGCCAAGGTCGTACACCTTCGGCGATTCAAGAGCAACTTGATGCAGGTAAATCTCTGGATGAGTTCCTAATCTAGATCCGTGCTATTTTTTAAAAGGCTCCCATAGGGAGCCTTTTTTATTTAAACCATTACAAATAAAAAAGGCACATTTCTTAATGTGCCTTTTACTTTAGTTACAGAATAGTTAATTAAATCGCTTCGTATTAACGTTCCCAGTATGCTTCTTCTAGGCTATCTTCTCGCTCAGGAAGTCCGCGCGACAATCGTGGTGAATGTTGCACGAGAACTTCGTAGCTAGCACGGTTTGCGTATTTGCAGACTTGAGAAAAAGAAGAGTAAGTTAAATACTCGTTACTGTGCTTGCTTGAATTAGGCACATTTTCTTTATGGTATTTATTTGCTGCCATATCATGAAGAACAGCAGATAACGCAGCATCACCTGCGCCATTTGTATTCTTAATTTTTTCTGGGCCACCCATATATGGCGAGATATGCGAGTACACTTTTATTGGCGTCTCGCATGAGTCTTTTTTCGCCGGACGACTGAATTCATAACGATTAAATTCAGCAATTGACCCTGGAAGTAATGGCAAAGAAGTTTCGCGCTTCGCGCTATCCTCCGTATACCCAGCCATAAATAGACCTACAGGACCCGCCGTGCACAATACTAGATCAGCCCACTCCAATGTTTTATCAGACGCAGCAAGTGGATCAGATTCCCCCGTCAGTGCTTCTGCTTCATCTTCATTCATCGCAACGACTGAAACGTTATCTCGAATGAATTCTTGCCAATATTTAGGGTCATCTTGAATAACAAACTTTGTGCCTAAAGTCAGAACAACAGGCACATCATTCTTTTTCGCGTACTCAATTGCTTTCATTGTTGCTTCCGGCATTGGGTCGCCGTCTTTGCAACGTACTAGATATGACGTCAGTACAAGTGCTGATGCATTTTTAAAGATTTTCTCTGGAATGCTATCAGGATGGAGTTGGTTCATTTGCCCTTCGCTGATAGCAAAAGTACGTTCACCGTCTTCTGTGATAAGAGCAAAACAACGGCCAATTGCACCATCTACACCTTGTAGGTAGTTCAAGTCCATGCGGCTTGATGTATTACAAAGATAGCGGTAACCGTAGCTGCCAATCTTAATATCCTGGCTCATCACTCCAAGTAGTGTGGAGCGGTCATCCGCTAGCACGGAGTAGTTATGTAGCGTGTTACCAATTGTACCGCCCGCATACTCATTGGTAATCAAGTTCTCTTCTTTCAGTTGCTGGTATAACTCTTCTGCTCTTTCGTCATCGATAACCAGAGAGTGACCTTTACTCAGACCGTACTTTTCAATCACATCCGTTGTAACTTTTGCTTCAATATCAACCAAGGTTTGGTCAATACCAATGATGTGAGTGCGCGTCATCTTCTTGCTTTCTTGTGCTTGGCTCACCAGCGGGTCACGAGCATGAACAGGAAAATAGTGCTTCGATTTGCGTTGTCCAGGAAATTTCATATTGTCAGTCTGAGTAAGGGGATGAAAAGGAGAGCGGATTCTATACCGCTAATAATAAAGCAGCAATAAAAGCGATTATAGCAAACGTTTGCTGACTACTTTTTTCTTTTAGGTGGCTTATTCACCTTCCATAAAGCTGAGATCTGGTAGTTGCTCAAGGTGCTCGCTATAACGCTTTAGGTTGAACTCACCCTCATTCTTCATTACATCAAAAATCTCAATTGACATCGCACATGCCATCATCGCAACCGCATCTTCACGTGGTGTGCCAGTCATCATTAAACGCATAAGGGTTTCTTTTACTTTAAGCGGGTTACCATCTTCGAGCTGATTTTCAACAATTTCAATCAACTCACTTTCTTGCATAAATTGGTTTTCTTCTGTCATTTGATGTTTCCTCTTGGATTTTGGCCAACTATGCCATATATACCTCTTCTATACTTGCGAAATTACTCGTTCGAATCTTTGTTGAAGAAAAATCCAGCGAAACGAATTGTGATTTCGATCTCGGATCTGTCACCGGTCTGTGGATTCTGATAGAATCTGCATCCCGTTTATTTAAGTGGTGTTTAGTAATGTCTGATAACAGCCAAAAGAAAGTCATCGTCGGTATGTCCGGCGGCGTTGATTCATCTGTTTCCGCGTATCTTCTAAAGCAGCAAGGCTACCAAGTAGAAGGCCTTTTCATGAAGAACTGGGAAGAAGATGACAACGAAGAATATTGTACAGCGGCAGAAGATCTTGCTGACGCTCAGGCAGTATGTGACAAGCTAGGCATCCACCTACACACTATCAACTTTGCTGCCGAATACTGGGATAACGTATTTGAGTACTTCCTTGCTGAATACAAAGCGGGCCGTACTCCGAACCCTGACATTCTTTGTAACAAAGAAATCAAGTTCAAAGCATTCCTAGAATTCGCTGATGAAGTACTTGATGCTGATTACATTGCAATGGGCCACTATGTGCGTCGCTCTTTCCCAGAAAACGGTGAAAAAACACAAATGTTACGTGGTCTAGATGGCAACAAAGATCAAAGCTACTTCCTGTACACATTAAGCAACGAGCAAATCGCACGTAGCCTATTCCCTGTTGGTGACCTAGAGAAGCCAGAAGTACGCCGCATCGCGGAAGAGCAAGATCTAATCACGGCGAAGAAGAAAGACTCTACGGGTATTTGTTTCATCGGCGAACGCAAGTTTACTGAATTCCTAGGTCGCTACCTTCCAGCTCAACCAGGTAACATCGAAACACCTGAAGGCGAAGTGATTGGTCAACATCAAGGCCTGATGTACCACACGCTTGGTCAGCGTAAAGGTCTACACATCGGTGGCCGTAAAGGCGGCGGTGGTAACGAGGACCCATGGTTCGTTGGTGAGAAAGATCTAGAACGTAACGTTTTGATTGCCGTTCAAGGTAAAGACCATCCAATGTTAAAATCAGAAGGTCTACTTGCATCACAACTTCACTGGGTAGATCGTGAGCCAATTCGCGATGTTATGAAGTGCACAGTGAAAACTCGTTACCGTCAGGAAGATATTCCTTGTACAATCATCCCTATCGATGATGAAAACATTAAAGTTATCTTTGACGAGCCACAAATTGCTGTAACTCCAGGTCAATCAGCAGTGTTCTACAAAGGTGACGTGTGCCTAGGTGGCGGCATCATCGAGCAACGCATTAAATATTCTCAAGCTTAGGAGTCGTTACGTGGCGAATACACTTTATGACCGTACTATCGCTTTCGCTGGGATTTGCCAAGCTGTTGCTTTAGTTCAACAGGTAGCGAGAAACGGACATTGTGATCAAGATGCTTTTGAAACATCAATCAACGCTATTTTGAGCACGAACCCTGCTAACACAGTTGGCGTATTCGGTCGCGAAGCCGATCTAAAGCTCGGCCTAGAGTGCTTGGTTAAGGGGATTGATAGCACACCATCAGGCAGTGAAATTACTCGTTACATTATTAGTTTAATGGCGTTAGAGCGTAAGTTAAGCTCTCGTAACGATGCTATGTCTCAGCTTGGTGATCGTATTCAGATGGCCAAGCGTCAGTCAGAGCACTTTGAGCTACTAGACGATCAAATGATCAGCAATTTAGCGAGCATCTATCTGGATGTCGTTAGCCCTATTGGCCCACGCATTCAAGTAACGGGCACGCCATCTGTACTGCAGCAGACGGCAAGCCAACACAAAGTTCGTGCGCTGTTGTTATCTGGCATTCGTAGTGCAGTTCTTTGGCGTCAAGTTGGTGGTAAGCGTCGCCACCTAATCTTCGGGCGCAAGAAGATGGTAGAGCAAGCACAAATCCTTCTTGCTCGTCTGTAGTAAAATATCAAATAAGCAGCTCGCGTTTATCGCGAGCTCATTTTTTTCGACTAAAACAAATCCCGCGCAAACGTTTGCGCAATATTCGTGACAATTGCCACAGTTATTGGTATAAAGCTCACGAAATTTAGAAACCCAATTCAGGAGAACATCATGGAACTGTCAGCATTGACTGCTGTTTCACCAGTAGACGGCCGTTACGGAAGCAAGACAATTGCGTTACGCGAAATTTTCAGTGAATACGGTCTACTAAAATACCGTACTATCGTTGAAATCCGCTGGCTACAAAAGCTTGCTGCTACTGCTGAAATTGCAGAAGTGCCAGCGTTTAGCGCAGAAGCAAACCAATTCCTAGACGACCTTGCTGCAAACTTCTCTGAAGAAGATGCACGCCGTATCAAAGAGATCGAGCGTACAACTAACCACGACGTAAAAGCGGTTGAGTACTTCCTAAAAGAGAAAGTAGCAGACGTTCCTGAACTGCACGCAGTAAACGAGTTCTTCCACTTCGCATGTACTTCTGAAGACATCAACAACACATCACACGCTCTAATGCTTAAAGAAGCGCGTGAGAACGTGATTCTTCCAGAAATCCGTAACCTAATCGACGCTATCAAAGCACTAGCAGTGGAATACCGCGACATTCCTCTTCTATCTCGTACACACGGTCAGCCTGCTTCTCCATCTACTATGGGTAAAGAAATGGCAAACGTGGCGTACCGTATGGAGCGTCAATTCAAGCAAATCGAAAACGTTGAGATCCTAGCGAAAATCAACGGTGCAGTAGGTAACTACAACGCACACCTTTCTGCTTACCCAGAGCTAGATTGGCACAAGTTCTCTGAAGAGTTCATCACAGAGTCTCTAGGCGTAACTTGGAACCCTTACACAACTCAAATCGAACCGCACGATTACATCGCTGAGCTGTTCGACGCTATCGCTCGTTTCAACACTATCCTGATTGACTTCGACCGTGACGTTTGGGGTTACATTGCACTAGGCCACTTCAAGCAAAAAACTATTGCTGGTGAGATCGGTTCTTCAACAATGCCTCACAAAGTTAACCCAATCGACTTTGAAAACTCAGAAGGTAACCTAGGTCTTGCGAACGCTGTATTCGGCCACCTAGCACAGAAACTGCCTATCTCTCGTTGGCAACGTGACCTAACTGACTCAACGGTTCTACGTAACCTTGGTGTTGGTGTTGGCTACGCTATCATCGCTTACACTTCGACACTTAAAGGCATCAGCAAGCTAGAAGTAAACCGTGAAGCCCTTCTTGCTGAACTAGACAAGAACTGGGAAGTACTAGCTGAGCCAGTACAAACCGTTATGCGTCGTTACGGCATCGAGAAGCCATACGAGAAGCTGAAAGAGCTAACTCGTGGTAAGCGTGTAGACGGCGAAGCAATGCGTAACTTCATCGACGGTCTTGAGCTTCCTGAGCACGAGAAAGCACGTCTGAAAGAGATGACGCCAGCGAACTATATCGGTCAAGCAATCGAGCTGACAGATAAGCTGTAATACTCCTGTAACGACCAGATACTTAAAAGGTTGACGCGAAAGCGTCAACCTTTTTTAGTTAGGAGAGTTAGGTCGGGAGAAAATAATTTTAGTTATATGGAATGGATTATTAATTGAAGATCAGCCCCATTTGTTATGCCTGCTTTTGGAAGAACAAGGTTATTATTCCTACTTCCACACCAAACTTTTTTATTTTCGTTAGATTGAAAACGTGTCTGTCATCCTGACGATAAAGCCAATCATCAAAAGCAACCGTCACTGATGAATCCTCCATTTGTAGCTCAAAGTCATATTGCCACTGTAGCGCATTGCCCTGCTCTTCCCCTGTTGCTACACCTATAATATCGTCTGCCTTACCTTCATAACGACCGTCTTCTAATCTAGTGATAACCCAAATTCGCTGGTCCACCTCTCCGTCATCAAACACGAAGTCTTCCACCAGCGTCAGCGTATCACCCGCTACAGTACCCACTATATCGACCTCAAAGCGACGCGTTTGCTGTCCGGTATAATCTTGCACCATCCCCCACGCCTTTATGTCGCCTTCGAAATAACCGAATACGTCAAAAGTCGGTGTAGAAGAGCGGTAATTATCAATGTCTGCGGAACATGCCGAAAGAAAAACAGCTGCCACTAAAGTCGCTGCTTTAAAAATTCGTTTAAACACTATCTAACCTGCCCTATCAATTGTTTTCGGAGTTTCGGAAATTCTGTGTTGGGTGATAACCATATAGCCAAAAATGCATCGTTCATTCGTTCGTCTTCAATGATGCCAACGTTCTTTACTTGCACGTCCCCAACCTGCTTATAAAAAAGCTGACCAGATTTTCCATCTGTTAGATAAGTAAGCTCGTCACCTTTTTGAATATCAGGAAACATACGATCGAGCTCGCTGATCCAAGCTTTTCGATATGAGTCCGTAAAACCCAATTTCGCCCACTGCTCATCCGTCACATCAAGCAGCTGTTGCTTACTGATGTCTCTCTTGTAATTAATTTCCAACGCAAGGGGATGTGGCGATACGTCATCGCTTACGATAAACTTTCCATCAGGCGCTTTTAATCTTGAGTGATAAATATCGAAGATGAACCAAGTAAGTTGGGCTTCTCCAACAGTTTTCCACCCCTTCCAATTCGCAATGTTGCTGGCAGCTTCGCTATTTCCAACAGGTTGAGCTTGCAGAGCAAAAGAACCAGTTACTATTACCAACGCAAGCAACCTAGTCAGTCTCTGAGTTAAGTCTCTCTTCAAGCTTTTCATTTCCGTACACCTTGAGTATCAAGAGCAGCATGACGCACCATTCGACAAACAACATTGCCAGTGTAGCGCCAGTGCTGAATCCAAATTCAACGGCTTGGAGTTTATGGCCAGCAAAGTAGCTCGCCGTTCCTCCGAGTCCGCCTACTATTGATACGTAGGTTTTTGGGAAACGGTACAAAATTGACTTGAGTTGATAGGCATACCAGGCGAACAGAACCCAAAGGCACAAAAGCCAAAGGGGTAACCATTGAGTGGCAAACATGAAAATTGAAAATTGCTGATTTAATGTATCAAGCACGAGACCAATCGTGGCGATCACACCAATACTTTTGAGCGAAGATGCGTCAGTTTTCAAACAATATAGTAGGGTTGCCAAAGTAAGGAATAACGTGACCCATTGCCATTGATAGGTTCCAAGCACCGCTGCAAACCAGCAGAGTTGGAACCATGTCGAAGCAAGAAATACCTTCATAACGAACTACGGGCGTTGAAACGTCATGTGAACTGCACTGATCGTGCGAGCCAAAAAGCCACCTTCACAGTAGCTCAAATAGTAGCGCCACATACGCACAAAGCGGTCGTCGTAGCCAAACGAGCGCACTTCACTCTCTGCTCGATTAAAACGAAGGTGCCATTCGTTCAGCGTCTTGGCGTAGTCCAAACCAATATCGAACAAGTCTCGCGTCACTAAGTCACTGTACTTTGTTGTTGCTTGGGTTAGTGAGGTTACCGACGGTAAAAAACCACCCGGGAAAATGTACTTTTGGATAAAGTCGACGTTGTTACTGTAGTAATCGTAACGCTGATCGGCAATCGTAATCGCTTGAATCGCCATCAAGCCACCAGACTTCAATAAAGACTCACAGACCTTAATGTACGAAGGCAGGAATTGTTTGCCCACAGCTTCAATCATTTCAATAGAAACGAGCTTGTCATAAGTGCCGGTTAGGTTTCGGTAATCTTCTTTGAGTAGAGTGATTTTGTCTTCTAAGCCACGCTCTTTGATTTTTTGCTCCGCGTACGCGTGTTGCTCTTCAGATATCGTTGTTGTGGTGACCTGACAACCGTATTGTTCAGCCATGTAAATCGCCATAGCGCCCCACCCAGTGCCAATTTCAACAACATGATCGGTAGACTTCAGCTCAAGTTGCTGACATAGACGATCCATTTTGTTGATTTGAGCCTGCTCTAGAGAGTCATCCGCATGATTGTAAAGCGCCGACGAGTACAGCATATTGGTGTCAAGGAACGCTTCGTATAGGTTGTTACCCAAGTCGTAATGCGCATGGATATTTTTACGTGAGTTCTCTTCAGAATTTCTGTTTGACCAATGGCTGAACTTGTACAGTATTTTAGTCAACCAACTGCCTTGCTCTTCGAGTTTATCTAGAGCACGCATGTTAAGGGCCATCAGTTTCATTAATGAGGTTAAATCGGGGCTATCCCACCACCCATCCATATAAGCCTCACCAGCAGCAATACTGCCGCCCTGCAAGATCCGTGAATAAAAGCCTGGATGTTTTACCTCTATAGTAGCGACAACAGGTTGACCACTGTACTCCCCATTTGGCGCACTAAAACGCTCGCTTCGCTCTGTCGTTTCCGTCTTAAAACTTTCAATAACTGTTAAACAGCCGATTTCCATTTTTTGCAGACATTGAAAAATAACTCCGCGAGCCGCTTTTTGCGTTGTCGTCAATTTACGCGGCAATGTCATAGAACTAGTATTTAACATGCAGAATTCTCCTTGTGCTTTTTATTTTTTTTGTCTGTTTTTTCAGTATCGGCTTCTATTTCTTCATGCGTTGAATATTTAGGATGAGAATAAAAAGGTGCGCCTTTCACCCAAAGTTTTAATGCGTGCCAATAAATACCAACCATTACTTTTACCGTTTGTATTGGTGTAACGATCAAACACCTCAATAAGGTTTTGCTTGAAAGTGGCTTGGCTTTCATAACCATGGTGGCATCAAAGTGTTTCTCTCCTTTGTGACATTCAAGATGAATATTCAACTTGTCTGTCAAAGGTTTAATTTTCCAGCGGTAGAGTTGGTCAATCGGGTTGAATGGTGAAACATGGAATGCTTTAACTTGTTCCCAACCAAACTTTTCTTCTTCTTTATCTGCTGACACCACGTAGTAATGTCGTTCATTCCAAGGAGTGTTACTCACCTCTGCGAGGAGATACTTCCATTCTCCTTCCGCGTTATAAACGTAGTAGAAATTAACGGGACTGAAATAAAGTCCTAGATAACGCAAGTGACAGACTGCGATTACCTTGCCGGTACAGCGAACACCTGTCAGTTCTTCAATTTTGCTGTGCACTGCCGACTTGACGCTACCTTCACCAATGTAATCACTGCGCTTGAAGCGAGCCCAATGCCACCAACGCGAACCAAAACCCCATACTTTTTTCTCTAAAGCATCGATCTCGTCTACATCAATGGCGGGCATAAATAAAGAGTAGTTCAACTCATGATTCACCGGCGTGAATCGACGGTGACGAACGTTGCCTATAAACAATCGGCTGTTCATTTGGCTATCCATATCACGCTGCGCCTTTTTCGAAAGGAACCACATTTTGTTCGCGGTACTTTTCTTCTAGTTCTTTCACAACATCAAGCGCGCTACGCACGCCATCTTCATGAAAACCGTTGTACCAATAAGCGCCGCAGAACCAGGTACTTTGTTTACCCTGTATCTCATTTTTGCGCTGCTGCGCTGCAATAGACTCAGTGGTGAATACTGGATGATGATAAGTGAACGAACGCAAGACTTTATTTGAGTTAATTTGCTCAGTACTATTCAACGTTACACAAAACGTGTGTTCTGATTGAATATGCTGAAGAATGTTCATGTTATAAGTGAGCGAAGGGAGGCGTTGCTGTTGCTCTTCACTGCCTTCCAATAGGTAGTTCCATGATGCCCATGCTGCCTTACGTTTTGGTAGTACGGCAGAGTCGGTATGAAGAACAACTTCATTTGCTTGGTATGTCATATCCCCCAAGATTTCCTGCTCAATTGGGCTGATATCCTCTAGCATTCTCATTGCTTGATCACTGTGACAAGCAAAGATAACGTCATCAAACCAATGCGTTTCTCCGCGAACTTGAACGCCACCCCCTTTTTCGTTGCGAACCACTTTTTCGACAGGACTATTAAGACGAATATTCTCGGCAAAGCCTTTGGTCAATGGTGGAATGTATGAACGTGAACCACCTTTAATCACATACCATTGTGGTCGGTTAGTCACATCTAGCAGACCGTGGTTGAGGAAGAAACGTAAGAAGAACATAAGAGGGAATGCGCGCATGTCAGCTAAAGTCGACGACCAAATCGCAGCACCCATCGGTAATATGTAGTTATCGGTAAAAAAAGCACTGAATTTGTGTTCGTCAAGGAACTCACCTAACGTCTGAGAGTGCGAAGATTGCTCGCTAGCGAAGCGCTTGGCAAGTTTATTGAAACGAAGTATCTCGAAGATAAATCGATAAAATTTAGGGTTTGCCCAGTTACGTTTTTGAGCAAACAATGTCGACACTGTGTGGCCGTTGTACTCTAGTCCGTTCCCATCGTTTCTGACACTGAAGCTCATTTGAGTCGGCAGACCTTCAACGCCAATCTCGCTCATCATTTTAATGAAATTAGGGTACGTACGATCGTTATAGACGATGAACCCAGTGTCTATCGCGTATTCTCTACCATCAAGGCTCACATCAACGGTTGCAGTATGGCCACCGATGTAATCGTTCGCTTCAAAAAGCGTTACATCATGTTCTTTATGCAAGTAATAACCACAAGTAAGGCCAGAGATTCCCGTTCCCACAATCGCTATCTTCTTTCTTCCTGCTGTTTTCATTTTTATTCCTTCTTATGATACGAGTTTAGCAGTTAGGCGAGCTTGCCAACTGTATGGAAGTAACGAGATAAAACGTAAAATACTGGTAAATCTCGCTGGGAAATAGATATAGGTCTTGTTGGCGGCTAACTGCTTCCTGATAGAGTCCGACGCTTGCTGAGTAGAAATGATCATTGGCATTTCGAAGTCGTTTTTGTCAGTCAACGGCGTTTCAACAAAACCAGGAAACACCGTTACCACTTTGATCCCTTTCTTTTTCAAGTCGACGGCGAGCGTGCGTGCAAAATAACTGACTGCCGCTTTGGATGCGCCGTAAGCTTCTGCACGAGGCAGTGCCACTTCTGATGCGATAGAGCCAACAATAACAATGCGGTGCCCTCTCTCTAAATGTACTTGGCAGCCTTCAACGCAGTTGGCAACACCGACAACATTTACGTTCATCACACGCGCCATGAGTTTCGCGTCGACCACTCCCTCATCCATGTACTCACAATCGCCTGCGTTAAAAACCCATGTGTTTGGCGTAAAGGGCAAATTAGAGAGCGCCTGCTGAGTTTCCTCATAATTTGTCACATCAAACTGCAATGTATGAATTTTGGCAGAAACTGCCTCCAGTTCTGCAAGAACATCTTGATTCCGACCACAAGCAATCACATTCCATTCTGAGGTCGCGTAATCTAGGGCAAGCTGTCTTCCTATTCCGGAGGTGGCGCCTGTGATTAAAATGGTGTTGTTCATTGTCCTAACCTCTGCTTGATGGTTTTAACGACTGAACCAAGTAACGGTAAATGCTCATAGAGCATCTCTCCGAGATCAAAATAGTCTCGGTGATAAATGACCTGACCTTCGCTAAATTTGAGGTGCGAAACACCATTGACGAGAATAGGCGCACCCTTCTGAAGTTTGGGATGCTGAAGGTCCATTGTCCAAGTTAGGAAGCCTGTATCTCCGACTTGTTGATGCTCATGGATTACAAAATCACAACTGATGACGTTGGCATATAATGAGGTGAAATAATCCGAAAGTGCTGGCCATCCTTCTAAACGATGCGCTGCGTCCTCAAATACTACATCTTGGTGATATATATCCTTAAGCAGATGTAAGTTCGCTTTGTTGAGCTTTTGATAGATATTGCCAACAGACTGTATGTCCATTTTTTACTCCTACACGCCCATTAAGTTGTACAAAATTATTATATGTACAAGATAGTTCATTCCACCAAAGTTGTACAAAAATAATTTTGTATAACTTTATTTCTGTAAGTAGTACGTGATGAAGTTCGCACGCGATCAATCGGCGAAAAAAAAGGCTTGGTCAAAACCAAGCCTTTTCAGCAGATTAACAATTATTTAAGTAGGAACAATTAGTATTGCTGGCCTCGCAACGCTGCAATACGTTTATCTAGCGGAGGGTGGCTCATTAATAGCTCAGTCAGCGACTGCTTGCCATTGATACCAAACGCCATCATGGTGCCATCCAGTTGAGATTCATGACTCACCTTCAAACGCTCTAGAGCCGCAATCATTTTTTCTTTGCCAACGAGGCGCGCAGCACCTGCGTCCGCGTGGAATTCGCGATGACGGCTGTACCACATAGTCAAGAAGCTAGCTAGGAAACCAAATACCAGTTCAAGCACCATGGATACGCCAAAGTAAACCATCATATTTGTACCTTGGCCTTCTTCATCATCGTTCGATGCCACGATATTGGCAATAAAGCGTGATAGGAAGATAACAAACGTGTTCACGACACCTTGCATCAACGTCATCGTGACCATATCACCATTTGCAATATGGCTCACTTCGTGTGCAAGTACTGCCTCTGCCTCATCACGAGTCATATTGTGTAAAAGACCAGTAGAAACGGCGACAAGAGAGTCATCTCGTTTTGCACCTGTCGCAAATGCATTGATATCTGGTGAATCATAAATAGCCACCGTTGGCATACCAATACCCACTTGTTGAGCTTGACGACCCACAGTTTCGACTAACCAATGCTCCGTTTCGTTGCGCGGGCTTTCAATGACCATACCACCAACCGAGCGTAGCGCCATACCCTTTGACATCATCAACGAAATAAATGCGCCACCAAAACCAAATACAGCAGCCATTACAAGTAAACCTGACAGACTGCCTGGTTGCATTCCAGTTACAGCGTAAACAATATTCAGAACAACACTAAGCACTAGCACGACAGCTAGGTTAGTTGCTAGGAATAACATAATTCGCTTCATTACTTTTCTCCGAGGAAGCTTATCGTTTTTTTAAAACGGATTGTTATAAGGAACAAATGGTAATCGCTATAAAAGCCAATTCCGTTGATTTTCATGTTCCGTGCGTTATAGATATAGTCTATCCGCGATAAAAACAAGGTTAAGCAATAAATTGCAACATTTGTTTTCGGGACTGAAATATTTGATTCAAGCGATTTCAAAACATGCTTTGGTAGGAGCTGGAACCTCCGCTCATATACATTTATCAAAATGATGAAATAAGCTCTGAGCTACCCATCATGTATTGATAGATGATCTTGGTGTTAAATCTATCACCTCTTAGCAACTTAGCTAGAAATTTTTTAATAGACCAAAAACAGTACGTTAGCTCTGCTATAGA
>NZ_JADDYG010000323.1:13109-16574 GCF_015163535.1 Vibrio sp. OPT46
CGGAACCTCCGTTCATATACATTTATCAAAATGATAAAATAAGCTCTGAGCTACCCATCATCTATTGATAGATGATCTTGGTGTTAAATCTATCACCTCTTAGCAACTTAGCTAGAAATTTTTTAATAGACCAAAAACAGTACGTTAGCTCTGCTATAGACTTTGGTCTTATTGTGCGGCCACATGGACATGCTAAATTCGAATGAGATGAACAAAACAGAGTCACTCTAAGTACATTGCAAAAAGTGCATTGGGTGAGCTCAAAAACTCCATGTATTGAGGGAAAAACCATGGTAGAAACTAACGACTATCAAATGGCTATTGATTTACTGCGTTGTCACCTAGGCATCTCAGAGGACGAGGCAAAGCAACAACTTGGTATTTCAACCGATCATCATATGTCTCAGCGTGTTGCAGAAACACAACAAGCATTGATGGGGCTCAGCCAAGATAAGTAATCTGACTTTTTAGGTTACACCAACAAGAAAGGGCTGCATTGCGCAGCCCTTTGGTTTTTTAGTCTTTTACCCTAAACACCATTAGTCAGTGTTTAGCAACGGCTCTACATTAATGTACTTGCCTAGCTCTTTACGTTTAGCACTTGGAATATATGGAATTTCCCCAAGCTTAGGTGCATCGATACGTGCTTCTAGCATCTCGATAATGTCAGCGTAGTGCTCTGTGCCTGGGTTGACGCGGTTTGCCACCCAGCCAACAAGATTCAAACCATCCGCTTTAATACTCTCTGCTGTGAGTAAAGCGTGGCTCAAACAGCCTAATTTAATGCCAACCACCAGTACAACAGGTAACTGCTCTTCTTTTACCCATGTAGATAAACAGTCCGTATCGGATACTGGCACACGCCAGCCTCCAGCACCTTCAACGAGAACAACATCGGCTTGCTGCTTATGTTGAGCCAGTTTTTGACTCAGAACATCGTAACTTATTTCGACATGTTCATGCTTCGCTGCAATGTGGGGAGAAGCAGGCAACTCTAAAGCGTATGGGTTCACATCATCATAGGCCACATCGAGTGTTGCGGCGTCTTGTAAGTGTAAAGCATCAGAGTTACGCCATCCGGCTTCAGTCTTGTCACTCCCTGCTGCCACTGGCTTATAACCAATAGTGTTTAGTCCTTTTGCGGCGATCGCTTGCAAAATGGCTTTAGACGCTACCGTCTTTCCAACATCAGTATCCGTACCAGCAATAAAAAAAGCATCAATCATAGATGTATTACTCCAAAACAAACCTGATAACTTGCAGGTAGAAGACCTTGATCGTTTTTAAACGCTTGGTACGCATGCTCAACTTTTAACAAAGTCTCGCGACTAGTTAAACCGTGTGAGCGCCCGCTTACGTGATTTGCACCTATACCTTTGAGGTCACGCATAACTGAAAATGCAGAGTCGTACCAAACTGTGATGGTGGTCAAGTCTAGTTGATGGCTGTCACATCGAGATTGCGCTAACGCAATTTTTACCTGATTGAGCGTTAGAAAGTTATTGACGTGTTGATATGCATCAATTTTTTCCCATGATGCACGCAGCTCATACAGTGATCCATCAACCAGTGTAGAGAACCACGCTTTCCCACCATTTTTTAGCACGCGGCGCACTTCTTTTAGTGGGTAACTTAAATCTGTACACCATTGCAGCGCTAAACTTGAAAACACATAATCGAAGCTATCATCGTCAAATGGTAAGTTTTCAGCATCAGCAACTTGGTAGTGCATTCGTACTGCACCACAACGCTGCTCTGCTTTATCTAACATGGCTTGAGAGATATCGCCGCAGACTACTTCCGCACCGCGTTGTTGAAGTAGTTGGGAGAAATAACCCGTGCCACAACCTAAATCCAATACACGTTTTCCCGTCAAGTTTTCAGGAAGTTTATCAAGCAGCTGATGCCCGACATCACGTTGAAAAGCCGCATGTTTATCGTATGTTTCTGCTGCTTTACCAAACGAAGAGGCAATCGCGTCTTTATCTTGATGGAAACTCTCTAACGCGAGCGTTTGCGCTAATGCGGTAGTTGCATTATCCATTACAGCGCTCCTAATGCTTGCTTCAATGCGATTGAAAGCGTTTTAACTTGTTCATTAGTGTGATTGGCAGTGAGTGTGATTCGAAGACGAGACGTTCCTTTAGGCACCGTCGGAGGGCGAATAGCAGTCACCCAAATACCGTTTTGGCGACAAGCACCTGCTACTCGCAAAGCCAATTCAGATTCACCAATCAAAAAGGGCTTAATCGAAGTTTGAGTCTCAACAAACCCCTCAAGGTCGCTAAGGCTATCTCGATACACTTCACTAAGCTCAGAGAGCTTTTCACGTCGCCAAGACTGCTCTTGAACCATAGAAACCGCATGCGTGAGCGCGTAGGCTTGTGCCGGAGGCATCGCTGTGGAATACACATGGTGACGAGCAAACTGAGTCAAAAAGTCTCCCGTTGCGTGGTCACATAAAATAGCCGCGCCAGACATACCAAACGCTTTGCCGAAAGTAACGATCAGTATCTCGGGTTTAACCGTTGCCAACTCGCAAGAACCACCACCGGATTGACCAAGAACGCCAATACCATGAGCGTCATCGACAGCAAACCAAGCATCATGACTACGAGTGACTTCAGCTATATCGCTAAGCGGCGCACAGTCGCCGTCCATGCTGAATACCCCTTCAGTCACAACTAGATGGTTGTCTTCGCTATTAATCAGCGACTTTAGGTGCTCGATGTCATTGTGTTTGAAGCGCTTCATCTTAGCTGGTGACAACGCCCCCGCTTCCATCAGTGAGGCATGGTTCAAACGGTCTTGGATCAATACGTCTGATTTTTCCAACAAGGTGAACAACAAGGCTTGATTAGCACTGAATCCAGAACCAAACAGAATTGCTCTGTCGTAACCCAACCATTCGGTCAGTGCGGCTTCTAAATTGCTGTGCGCGGCACTAAAGCCAGTCACCATCGGTGATGCTCCACTGCCACTACCATATACGCTTAAACCTTGCTGCCAAGCCCGAACAAGCGCTTGGTCATTAGCCAATCCCAAATAATCATTACTTGAGAAATTAATGTAGCGTCTACCTTCGTGTTCCAAAACGGACTGGTTACCGGCAAACACCACATTCATAGAACGATTCAACCCTTGCGTTTTACGCTCAGCAAGGGCGGACTCGATACGAGATTTAAACGCTGGCATCGTAGAAAAGGTCGTCTTTTGTCGGACGGGCAGCAACGCGCTCTACGACGCGATCGAGTAACTCGTTTTCTTCGATTTCATCAGGCTTTTGAGACACCTCTTGGCTGTTAATACCGAGCTTATTGAACAGCATCATGTCCTTATCTTCAGAAGGATTTGGAGTCGTCAGAAGTTTGCAGCCATAGAAGACTGAGTTTGCACCCGCCATAAAACACAGCGCTTGCATTTGTTCGTTCATGTTTTCACGGCCAGCCGATAGACGAACCGCTG
>NZ_JADDYG010000323.1:16628-19389 GCF_015163535.1 Vibrio sp. OPT46
ATTGAGGCATCATGATGCGCGCAATCGCAATCAAGCGAATGAAATCGAATGGCTCAACATCGTCCACCTCTTCCAGTGGTGTGCCTTTCACCTTAACCAGCATGTTGATTGGCACACTTTCAGGATGCACTGGCAAGTTAGCTAATTCAACCAACAAACCTGCTCGGTCGTTAGCACTTTCACCCATACCGATGATGCCACCGGAACAGATCTTCATGCCAGCATCACGAACATGAGACAAAGTATCTAAACGGTCTTGATAAGTACGTGTGGTAATGATGTTGCCGTAAAATTCAGGAGACGTATCTAGGTTGTGGTTGTAGTAATCCAAACCTGCGGTTGCCAGTTGTTTTGCTTGATCTGGTGTCAACATGCCTAATGTCATACACGTTTCTAAACCCATGCCCTTCACGCCTTTGATCATGTCGGTCAAATGCGGCATGTCACGCTCTTTTGGATTTTTCCATGCTGCGCCCATACAGAATCGAGTAGAACCAGCATTTTTGGCTTTTTGCGCAGCATCGAGTACGCGTTCTACTTCCATCAGACGCTCTTTCTCGATGTCTGTGGTGTAACGAGCACTCTGAGGACAGTACTTACAATCTTCTGGACAAGCACCTGTCTTAATCGACAGAAGCGTGCTTACTTGAACATGGTTGGTTTGTTGATATTGACGATGTACAAGCTGCGCTTCGAATAGGAGATCCATGAATGGTTTTTCCATGAGATCGCGCACTTCAGCATGCGTCCAGTTATGACGAACTTCCACGTGTATTCCTTTAGTCACTTTTGTTGTTGTGTTGACAGTCTACTGAGTCTCGATAAACTGTCAACACAACACAAAGGAACAAAGTTTACATCTGTTTATTTTTTAACCTTAATTGTTATTGGAATCGCACATGGATCTCGCCTTCGACCGCCAGCATATCTGGCATCCTTACACTTCGACATTGACACCTCTGACCTGCTACCCAGTGGCATCGGCAAATGGTGTTCACATTAAACTGGAAGACGGTACAGAGCTGGTCGATGGAATGTCTTCTTGGTGGTCGACGATCCACGGCTATAACCATCCGCACTTAAATCAAGCCGCTCACCAGCAAATCGATCAGGTCTCTCACGTGATGTTTGGCGGGATTACCCACCAGCCAGCAATCAGTTTGTGTAAGAAGTTGCTATCCCTAGCCCCAAGTAATCTTGAACATGTATTCCTTGCCGATTCAGGCTCCGTTGCCGTAGAAGTCAGCTTAAAAATGGCACTGCAATATTGGCATGCAAAAGGCGAACGCCGACCGAAGTTTCTTACTTTGCGACACGGTTATCACGGCGATACGTTTGCGGCGATGTCGGTTACCGATCCTGACAACTCAATGCACTCTCTCTACAAAGGCTTTTTACCTGAACATATCTTTGCGGAGTCCCCAACTTGTGGTTATTGGGATGAATGGGATCCAGAAGCTCTTACTGACTTCGAGCATAAGATTGATACGCACCATCAAGAACTTGCTGCGGTGATCCTAGAACCTATTGTTCAAGGCGCAGGCGGCATGCGCATCTACCATCCAGAATTTCTCAAAGGCGTGCGTAGGCTTTGCGACAAATACGGCTTGTTATTGATTGCAGATGAGATCGCTACCGGATTTGGTCGTACCGGTAAGTTGTTTGCCTGCGAACATGCAGACATTCAACCAGACATTCTGTGTGTCGGGAAAGCACTCACTGGCGGCTACATGACCCTCTCTGCGACCCTGGCGAGCAAACACGTAGCAGACACCGTTTGTGGTGGTGATGCAGGCTGTTTTATGCACGGCCCAACCTTTATGGGTAACCCACTTGCCTGCGCTGTTGCCACTGCAAGTTTGGAATTGATTGAACAAGGTAACTGGCAACAGCAAACCCAACAAATCGAAGCGTTGTTTTCTGAGTTACTGCCAAAACTTGAAGAACACGAGTTGGTAAAAAACACCCGTTGGTTAGGTGCCATTGGCGTAGTGGAGACGTATCGCCCTGTGAATATGGAAACCATCCAAGCCTTGTTTGTTGAACACGGAGTGTGGATTCGTCCATTTGGCAAACTGATTTATATGATGCCGCCGTTCATCAGCAAGCCAGAAGATATTGAAAAGTTAGTGAATGCGATTGATGCTGCGTTACAACGTAAAGACTGCTTCGCTTCATAGTTCAATTGAACATGAAAACGGTTTGAGTATGAGACTCAAACCGTCTCGTTATTTATTAGAGCAGTAAAGTTATCGGAGTTGACTGTCTTTACTCGCTCGTCTATTGAACAATGCTTGGCGTTGAGACACCAATTCGATTGTTGACTGACATTCGATACACAAACGAACGCCTTTCATAGCAAAACGACGTGCTTCTGGGATCTCATCACCACACTCATCGCAATAATGGGCGCTTTCACCCCTTGCGATACTGCCACGAACACGGGAAATCTCGTCGTCTATTGTGTTTTGAATTTGTTGGCTGACGCTATCGTCATTGGCCCACCCTACGGCCATAAGCCCTCCTCGTTACTTGAATGAGAAAATCTACTTACCGTGGTAAGGTGGATGATTATATCGATTACAAATAACAAGATAATTAAGGTAAATACGAAAACACTATTACGTTTTAGTAATAATTACTCTGTAATCGATTATTCGGCGCTCTCATGGAAAAGCAATGCAAGGTTACTCATACTCCCTTCCTCACATTCAAAGTACTGCGTTTGCTCAGGCTCTCTCAAAGTAACACTGAGTATCTT